>CAMNJG010000037.1 GCA_946541285.1 uncultured Clostridia bacterium | reverse complement strand
GTCGCGAACGGACATTGTTTTTTGTGAAAGCTATTGACTTTTTCTGACCTGTGAAATAAAAATATACTATTGCAGTGAAAATATCGAATGCGGGAATTGCCGGGAAACCGGCAGACTGCAGCAGGAAAAATGAAGGTTCGAGAGGTGTAAACATGAGTGATTCTTACGAATTTGACAATCCGTGTGCCGGATGTGGCACAGCAGCAGAAATGGACTGCTCCAGTTGTGGGACGAGTGACGATATGGGATGTGCCGGATGTGGCACGGCAGCGGAAATGGACTGCTCCGGTTGCGGAACAAGTGCTGACGCAGGATGTGCCGGATGCGGGACTGCGCCTGCAGCACCTGCCTGTGGCACGGATGATGGGAGCAACTGCGCCTCCTGTGGCGCGGACTGCAGTGACAGAACCCAGCCGCAGATCACGAAAAAACCGTTAAATCAGATGTCCAGTGTCGATAATGTCATCGCCGTTGTCAGCGGCAAGGGCGGCGTCGGAAAATCCCTGATTACCGCGATGATGGCGGTTATAATGCGGAGAAGAGGTTTCCGGACCGCGATCCTGGACGCGGATGTGACAGGACCGTCCATCCCGAAGACGTTCAAAGTCACTGAAAACGCGACGGCCAATGACGTCGTGATTTTCCCGGTTGAGACGAAAACCGGCATCCAGCTGATGTCCATCAATCTCCTGCTTGAGGACGCGACAGATCCTGTATTGTGGAGAGGTCCGGTCATTGCGGGAGCTGTTGAACAGTTCTGGACAGATGTATTATGGGAATCCATCGATTACATGTTTGTGGATATGCCACCGGGAACAGGGGACGTACCTCTTACTGTGTTCCAGTCCCTTCCGATCAAGGGAATCATCGTAGTGGCTTCCCCGCAGGAACTGGTTGGCATGATTGTGGAGAAAGCTGTGAAAATGGCAGAGATGATGGATATCCCGGTACTGGGGATCGTGGAAAATATGTCTTATTTCGAATGTCCTGAATGTCACGGAAAGCATGAAGTGTTCGGTAAGAGCCATGTAGAGGAGATCGCGAAAAAATTCAATATTCCGAATGTTGCCCGGATTCCGATCGATCCGAAGCTCTCCGCGGCAGTTGACGCGGGAATGATCGAGCTCTTTGACGGGGACTGGCTGGACAGCTTTGCTGATAAAATCGAGCTGCAGATGAAGGAAGAAACCGCGATAAACTAATCAATGCTGTTGCTGCTGTCCGTTACTATTCAGCTATCAGCCAGCTTCACTCCGAAAAAACGCTGTATCAGGCAAGACTGTTTCAGGGGCCCTTTTCAAAATGTTGTGTGTTTTAAAAAGGATGTCCCTGAAACTGTGATACTTTTACAAACAGCGTTTTCTTATATGATTCTGGCCGGATACTGAACTATAACTGCCGTCCGGGAATTCCGGGATACAGTTAAAAAACAGTTGACAATCAGGAACAAAGTCGTATACTTAAAATATTATTTTTTTATAGCGATAAAAGCAGTGACGAAGAGAGTACTCCGGAAGAGAATGTTACAGAGAAGCGGTATAAGGTGAGAGACCGCGCAGGAGATTCCGGAGGAAGATCACTTCCGAGCTGATCAGCTGAACCGTCTTCCGCTGACATGCGATTCATGGGAAGATCGCCGTAGGCTGATCCGTGCTCCGCGCGTTAAGCGGTCTGAGGTGGCATCCGTATATTGTCTGTTTTGACAGAAAGATGCTATCAGGGTGGTACCGCGGTATTTAGTAATGTCGTCCCTGTATCGGTTGATCTGATACAGGGATTTTTTTATGGATCATCGCAGCTAGTTGATCGTTTTTTTGGAAAGGATACAGTATGTTTGAAAAACTGTCGAACCGACCGATCGCGGAAGTTCAGAACGAACAGTCTGACAGATGGGAAAGAGAGGATCTGCTGGGTCAGTGTATCCGCGAGAGAGAGGATGCGCCGACGTTTGTCTTTTATGAAGGTCCGCCGACGGCCAATGGAAAACCAGGCATTCATCATGTGATGGCCAGATCCCTGAAGGACTCTGTCTGCCGTTACAAGAACATGAAGGGCTATAAGGTCAAGAGAAAAGCGGGATGGGATACCCATGGTCTTCCGGTTGAGATCGAAGTCGAAAAGAAACTCAACATGACCGGGAAACAGGATATTGAAAAGTACGGAATCCGGGAGTTCAACGAGAAATGCCGTGAATCTGTATTTGAGTACGAAAGCCTGTGGCGTGAAATGTCCCGCAGGATGGGATATATGATTGACCTGGACAATCCGTATATCACGCTGGATAACAATTACATCGAGACCGGCTGGTGGATCCTGAAAAAGTTTTTCGACGCGGGACTGATCTATGAAGGTCATAAGATTCTTCCGTACTGCCCGCGCTGCGGAACCGGTCTGGCCTCCCATGAGGTGGCGCAGGGGTATAAAGAAGTCAAAACCAATACCCTGACAGCGAAATTCAAATTAAAGAATAAGGAAAACGAATATTTCCTCGCCTGGACAACGACGCCGTGGACTCTTCCTTCCAATATCGCGCTTGCCGTAGGACCGGAGATCACCTATGTAAAAGCGAAGCAGGGAGATGACATTTTCTATGTCGCCCAGTCCCTGGCAGACCGGAACCTGGGTGCCGGCAAGTATGAGGTACTGGAAACCCTGAAGGGCAAAGACCTGGAATACACAGAATATGAACAGCTGATGCCGTTCCTCAGCATTGACCGGAATGACAGAAAAGGATTCTTTGTTGGATGCGCGGATTATGTCGATACAGAGGAAGGTACCGGCATCGTCCATATCGCGCCGGCATTTGGTGATGATGATAATAAACTGGGCCGGAAGTATAATCTGCAGGTTTTCAATCCTGTCGATGAAACAGGGAAATTCACGGATACACCGTGGAAAGGCCGCTTTGTCATGGAAGACGGACTGGATGTGGACATCATCAAGTATCTGGCAGGGGAAAACAAGCTGTATTCCAAAGAAAAGGTCATGCACAATTATCCGCACTGCTGGAGATGCGGTACGCCTCTGATTTACTATGCCAAACCGAGCTGGTACATTGAAATGACGAAACTCAGGGATCAGCTGGTAGAGAATAATAATACCGTAAACTGGCAGCCTCCGTTTGTCGGAGAAGGCAGATTCGGCAACTGGATCGCCGATGTCAAGGACTGGGCCATTTCCAGAAACCGGTACTGGGGAACACCGATCCCGATCTGGCGCTGCGAATGTGGCCATACAGAGTGCGTCGGCTCCCGGGAGGAACTGTTTGAAAAAGCCCTGGAGAAGTTTGATAAAAACACCGTTGAACTGCACAGACCGTATGTGGATGAAATCCATCTTTCCTGCCCGGACTGCGGAAAGGAAATGACCCGTATTACGGAAGTCATGGACTGCTGGTTCGACAGCGGCTCCATGCCTTTCGCGCAGCAGCATTATCCGTTTGAGAACAAAGAAGAATTTGAAAGCCAGTTCCCGGCGGACTTCATCTGCGAAGGTGTGGACCAGACAAGAGGCTGGTTCTATTCCCTGCTGGCGATCTCCACATTTATTACAGGCAAAGCGCCGTATAAAAATGTACTGGTCAATGACCTGATCCTGGACAAGACCGGCAAAAAAATGTCGAAGTCCAAGGGAAATACAGTCGATCCGTTTAAGCTGTTTGATCAGTATGGCGCGGATGTGGCCAGATGGTACCTGCTGTATGGTTCACCGGCCTGGACGCCGACAAAATTTGATGAAGACGGTGTCAGGGAGATGCAGAACAAGTATTTCGGCACACTGAAGAACGTGTATAATTTCTTCACGCTGTATGCCAATACCGATGATATCGACGCAGCTTCCTTCCAGATCGCGCCGGCAGACCGTCCGGAGCTTGACCGGTGGATTCTGTCCAAATATAATCGCCTGGTCAGAGATGTCACCGCGGCGATGGATGCGTATGAGCATATGAAAGCAGTCAGGGCGATTACGGATTTTGTGGCCGAGGATCTGTCCAACTGGTATGTGCGCAGAGCCAGGAGAAGATTCTACGCGGAGGAACTGGATACCGACAAGAAATCTGTATATCAGACAGTTTATGAGGTCCTGAAGGGTGTTTCCCTTCTCAGCGCTCCGTTCGCGCCGTTCCTCAGTGATGAGATGTATGTAAAGCTGACAGGGGAAAAATCTGTCCATCTGGCGGATTATCCGGTCTGTGATGAGAACCTGATTGACGACGCGCTTGAGCATCGTATGGATCTGGTCCGCACGATTTCCACCCTTGGCAGAGGTGAAAGAGAGAAGGAAAATCTCAAAGTCAGACAGCCGCTTTCCAGAATTCTGGTTGACGGCAAGTATGAGCAGGAGATCAGCGATATGACAGACCTGCTCAGAGAGGAACTGAATGTCCGTGAAGTTGTCTTCGAACACGACATGGGATCCTTTATGAATTATTCGCTGAAACCGGACTTCCGCGCGGCGGGTCCTGTACTCGGCAAAAAGATTAAGGAATTCGGAAAACAGCTGGCGGAAGCCAATGCGGCAGAAGTTTCCGAAAAACTGAGCGCGGATCATAAGATTACACTGGTACTGGATGGAGAAGAAACCGAAATTCCGGAAGAATTTGTGGATGTACGCATTTCCGCGAAAGAAGGTTTTGCCGTAGGCGCCTCTCAGGGAGTTTTTGTCATCCTGGATACTACAGTAACACCGGAACTGATCGGAGAAGGCCTGGCAAGAGAGCTGATTTCCAAAGTACAGCAGATGCGTAAGGCACTGGATCTGGATATGATGGATCATATTGAAATCTCTGTCAATGGAGACGCGGATGTACAGAATATGATCGGATCGTACAGAGAATACATCACCGGTGAGACGCTGGCGGATGAGATTCTGATGTCAGACGCGGAACTCGAAAAAGTCAGTCTCAATGGGCACGATACCGGAATCGCGATCAGAAAGTTATAGAAATCCGCGTTTCTTTGGGGAAAGGAGTTTTGATGAGTGGTCCAGCAGTTTTGAAAAACATGACTTATGGAGAACTGGAGCAGTTTGTGTTGTCCCTGGGACAGAAAAAATTCCGGGCGACGCAGATTTTCCGGCGTATGTATGAAGGCTGCGCGGACTTTGATGAAATCACAGAACTTCCACTGTCGATGCGTCAGCAGTTACAGGAAACCGCTGTATTGCACGCGGTTTCCCTGAAAGAACGACAGGTCTCATCGGATGGAACCAGAAAATACCTGTTTGAAATCGCCGGAGGGGATACCGTCGAGAGTGTTTATATGCGTTATAAATACGGAAGCTCGGTCTGTGTCTCTTCCCAGGCCGGCTGCCGTATGGGATGCGCGTTCTGCGCGTCCGGGATCAACGGCCTGAACCGGAACCTGACAGCAGGAGAGATCGTGGATCAGATTACGGCGGTCGCCCGGGATACCGGGAGCCGCATCGGGCATGTGGTCGTTATGGGGACAGGCGAGCCTTTCGACAATTATGATGAACTGATCCGGGCGCTGCGCATTATGCATGACAGCCGGGGGCTGGGGATCGGCGCGAGAAATATTACGGTTTCGACCTGTGGCCTGACAGACCGGATCTATGATTTCGCGAAAGATATGCCCCAGGTGGGACTGGCGGTTTCCCTGCATGCTCCCGATGATGAGATCCGCCGGCAGCTGATGCCCGTTGCCCGAAGCTGCAGCATGGACAAACTGCTTCATGTATGCAGGGATTACACAGAAATCACCCATCGCCGGATCACTTTTGAATACGCGCTGATCAGTGGTGTGAATGACAGGGCACAGGACGCGGAAAAACTCGCCGCAAGACTGCGGGGGATGCTGTGCCATGTCAACCTGATTCCGCTGAATACCGTAAATGAAAATGAATTTCAGTCATCCGCCAGGGAAAAAGCCGGCGCGTTCGCGGAAATTCTGGAAAAACGCGGAATACAGGTGACTGTCAGGAGACAGCTCGGAGCGGATATCAGCGCGGCATGCGGACAGCTTCGCCTGAACCGTGAATCATAACAGTAACCGGCACAGTTTATCAGGCAGTCGATTTTATATTTTCTTATTGTTCTTTCGTTTTTCCGATAGTATAATGAACATATTAAGAACGGAAAGGAGAAGCGACTATTATGGTTAAGCTTTTAGTAGGACACAAGGGCTCTGGCAAGACCAAGATGATGGTGGATCTTGCGAATACAGACGTCGCGGAAAAGTCCGGCAGCATTATTTTCATCATCAAAGACGACAGATTAAAGCATGAACTCAACTACAACATCAGAATGATCGTTATGGACGAA
This sequence comes from uncultured Clostridia bacterium, assembly GCA_946541285.1. Classification (GTDB taxonomy): domain Bacteria; phylum Bacillota; class Clostridia; order Peptostreptococcales; family Anaerovoracaceae; genus RUG708. Next base: position 3,787 of record CAMNJG010000037.1, on the reverse strand, counting down.
TATGAGTATGTGAGCAATATTGAAAGGTATACAGGATTCATTTACGGGATTCTGAGTTCCAACCATGACATTGAAGAAATCTTTATTGACAGTATTCTCAAGCATGCTGATATCACCCTTGGCGATCTTCCTGCGTTCCTCAGAGAACTGCAGGATATTTCAGAAAGTGCCAATATTGACTTTATCGTCAGCCTGAGCGCTGATCTGGATGAGCTTGATGCATCCGTCAGACAGTACGAGATCATCAACTAGCCTGAAACAGGCAAACGCAGATTTGTCCAAAGAGCCGCCTTACCTCAAGACGGCTTTTTATTTATCCCTAAAGAAAGACAGTATCCTTATTTATTTTTTTATTCCAGACATCTTTATTGGAGGTATTACAGAATGGCAAATATTTATTATCAGAATGACTGCAATTTATCACTGCTGGACGGTAAAAAGGTAGCGATTGTCGGTTACGGAAGCCAGGGACATGCTCATGCCCTCAACCTGAAAGAAAGCGGCATCGATGTAAGAGTTGGACTGTATAACGGAAGCAAATCCTGGAAGCCGGCAGAAGAAGCAGGCCTGACCGTTAAGACGACAGCGGAAGCTGTAAAGGAATCAGACGTCATCATGATCCTGACTCCGGATGAAAAACAGGCTCAGATTTATAAAGAAGACATCGAGCCGAACCTGGAAGAAGGCAACATGCTGATGTTCGCGCATGGATTCAATATTCATTTCCAGCAGATCATCCCTCCTGCAGATGTCGATGTTACGATGATCGCGCCGAAAGGCCCTGGTCATACAGTAAGAAGCGAATATGTCGCAGGCAAAGGCGTACCTTGCCTGGTCGCGGTTTATCAGGATGCCACCGGCAAAGCACTGGACAGAGCGCTGGCATATGGCGCGGGAATCGGTGGCGCGAGAGCGGCGATCCTGGAGACGACCTTCAGAACAGAAACAGAAACAGACCTCTTCGGTGAACAGTGTGTACTCTGCGGTGGTGTCACAGCTCTGATGCAGGCGGGATTTGAAGTCCTCTGCGAAGCAGGTTATGACCCGAGAAATGCGTACTTCGAATGCATCCATGAGATGAAACTCATCGTTGACCTCATTTATCATGGCGGTTTCCAGGAAATGAGAAATTCCATTTCCGATACAGCGGAATTTGGTGATTATGAGATCGGACCGAGAATCATCACAGAAGATACCAAGAATGTGATGAGACAGACTCTGAAGGAAATCCAGAATGGTACCTTCGCGCGTAACTGGATCATGGAAAACAAAATCGGCAGACAGCACTTTAATATGGAAAGAAGACTGCACAGAGAACATGAGCTCGAAAAGGTGGGCGCTGAGCTGAGACAGATGTATTCCTGGAGTGACGAAAAATAAAACAATGAAAATTACAGGTTCAAAGATTATCATGGAATGCCTGCGGGAACAGGGAGTCGATACGATTTTCGGTTATCCCGGAGGAACCATTATGCCGGTGTATGATGCACTGTATGATTATACCGACTCGATCAGACACATTCTGACCAGTCATGAGCAGGGAGCGACACACGCGGCGGACGGTTATGCCCGTTCGACCGGCCGTGTGGGCGTCGCGTTTGCAACGAGCGGACCGGGAGCAACCAATACAGTGACCGGAATCGCGACAGCTTTTATGGACTCGGTTCCTCTTGTCGTGATTACAGGGCAGGTACCGAGAGCCCAGATCGGGAAGGATTCCTTCCAGGAAGTGGATATCACGGGGATTACGATTCCGATTACCAAACATAATTTCTTTGTCACCCGGATCGAGGATCTGGCGGATACCGTAAGATCGGCATTCCGGATCGCCATGAGCGGCCGTCCGGGACCGGTCCTGATCGATGTTCCGAAAGACATCATGACGGAGGAGTGTGAATACGAGCCTCAGAAAGCAGCAGAAGCGGACCCGGTTCGCAATCTGTATGACCGGGAAGCAGTTCAGAAACTTGCGGAGGTCATCAATCAGGCCGAAAGACCTCTGATTTACGCAGGCGGTGGTGTGATCTGCGCCGGCGCGTCAGAACTTCTGACCGAATTCGCCGAAAAAGCGGATATTCCGGTGGTCTCTACCCTGATGAACCTGGGGGCAATTTCCAGGAACAATCCTTTATCCCTGGGGATGGTAGGAATGCATGGACAGAGAGAAGCCAACCAGGCAGTTTACAACGCGGATGTGCTGATTACTATTGGCGCCCGGTTCAGCGACCGGGTAACAGGAGATCCGAACCGCTTTGCCCGTGAAGCATTCATCGCCCAGATTGATATCGACAATTCGGAAGTTGACAAAAATGTAAAAGTCGATCTCAGTCTGATCGGCGATATGTGCGCAATCCTTTCTGAACTGATGCCGCTGATTGAGAGCAGAAAAAATACTTCCTGGATTGAGATGATCGACTCCTTCCGGATGGATCAGAAGAAGGATCCGGACAGTTTCGTTCCGGAAAACATTTTCCATACCATTGCCAGTGTTCTGGGAGAAGATCTGATCGTCGCGACCGATGTCGGACAGCATCAGATGTGGACAGCCCAGTTCTGGCCATTCAGCCAGCCGAGACAGAATATTACATCCGGTGGACTGGGAACGATGGGATATGGTCTGGGTGCCGCCATTGGCGCGCAGATCGGCAATCCTGACAGACGGGTCATTCATGTCACCGGAGACGGAAGCTTCCGGATGAACCTCAATGAGCTCGCGACGGAATCAGCGCAGAAACTGCCGATTATTACAATACTCCTGAAAAACAACGTACTGGGGATGGTACGTCAGTGGCAGAAACTGTTTTTTGATAAGAGATTCTCTTCCACCACATTACCGGATGTCATCGATTATGAAAAACTGGCAGGCGCGTTCGGATTGAACGGGTATCGCGCGGATAACCTGGACGCCCTGAAAGAAGCCCTGATCAAAGCCGCCGCCAGTGAGCGCGGGAGTGTCATCGTCTGCGACATCAGCACAGGAGAGGATGTATTCCCGATGGTTCCTCCGGGCAGTGCCATGAACGATCAGGTATTTTCCGAAGACGATCTGGCGTAAAGAAGGGAACTTAAAGAATGTTCTTCCTTTTTCAGAGGATTGTGTTATAATCTCTATTGTGATGTTTTCAGGTATGTCACATCCGGATTGTCTGAAACAGAAAAAATGCCCAATCCGGTAAAAGATTTTTGTAGTTATAATTAAGGAGGTAATCCCTATGGTAACCATGGAAGATGTTGTTTACGAAGCTCGTGAAAGAGGATACAGAGTATCTTCAAAGATTGATGCAGCAAATAATGCTGAATACTCTATCCTTCAGAAGAATGGCAACAAATTCCCTCTTCGTTATGTAGATAAGAGCAGAACAGGCGGCGTAAGAACTCACGTTGGAAGCCTTATGAGAGTTTTCCCTGGTACAGCAGAAGAACTGCTTGACTGGTATGAAGGCGAAATCGCTGCTGGTAACTATGGCGTAAAGATTGACGAATATATCGAATCTCACTCTGACGAAGAGTAATCATACACCATATTCACAGGATTGATATAAGAGTCCGGTACTGTTTCGGGTACCGGGCTTTTTTTATGGACGGCAGCCCTGGTTCTGCTTTCCTGAGGAATTTTAGATTAAGGGTTGATTTTTTGCAGTTGATCGATATAATATATATTAGCACTCGACAAGACTGAGTGCTAATATTATGAATGAATAAAAAATTTGAAATAAAGAGGTGTAGCAGATATGGCAAAAAAACAGTTTAAAGCCGAATCCAAAAAACTCCTGGATATGATGATCAA
>CAMNJG010000036.1 GCA_946541285.1 uncultured Clostridia bacterium | reverse complement strand
ACGGCGCGATCGCCGGAACCTCTGCCGTCAGATACCTGAGGAATCTTCAGAAGACAAAAGAACTTTAATCCCTTAAAAAATGCTCCGGATCCAGGGATCCGGAGCATTATCTGTTTTCTGTATAACTCTGTATTTCCCTAACGGATGCCGAGACCGAAATTCTTCTTTACCCGTTCCATGGTTTTCTGCGCGATGGCATCCGCTCTCTGAGCGCCGTCCTTCAGGATGCTGGTCAGCTCGTCAGAATGACGGATCTTTTCATACTTTTCACGGATCGGAGCCAGGTTGTCCGTCAGAATTTCAACGAGATCCTTCTTGAATGTCCCGTAGCCTTCTCCCTGATATTTCGCCACGATCTCCTGCGGATCGTGATCCGTAAACGCGCTGTAGATATTGATCAGGTTGGTGATCCCCGGCTGGTTCTCCGGATCATAATTGATGGCGCCCACATTGTCCGTCGTCGCTCTCATGACCGATTTTTTAATCTTTGACGGAGCATCCAGCAGCTGGATCCGGCTGTATTCATTTTCCGCGCTCTTGCTCATCTTGCTGGTCGGGTCATCCAGCCCCATGATCCTGGCGCCGCTCTTCATAAAACGTCCTTCCGGAACCACGAAGGTATCCTCCCCGTACTTGCCGTTGACACGGATCGCCAGATCTCTCGTCAGCTCGATATGCTGTTTCTGGTCATCGCCGACCGGTACGACATTGGTGTCGTAAAGAAGGATATCCGCTGCCATGAGGACCGGATACATGAAAAGACCTGTCGGGGCGGATTCCTGGTTTTTGCTCTTCTGCTTGTACTGCGTCATCCGGGACAGCTCACCGGTATAGGAGCTGCATGTCAGGATCCACGAAAGCTCCGCGTGACTGCCGACATCGGACTGCACAAAGACGATCGATTTTTCCGGGTCAATGCCTACAGCAAGATACAGGGCCGCGACATCCAGGATACTCTCCCGCAGCTGTTCCGCCGGCTTGGGTACCGTAATGGCGTGCATATCCACGATACAGTAGACACACTCTTCCGTTTCCTGCAGTTCCACAAACTGCCGGAGCGCTCCGAGGTAATTGCCGAGATGTATGTTGCCTGTGGGCTGGATGCCCGAAAATACTCTGTTCATTTTGAAAATTCCTCCTTGAACCTGGCTTTGATCTTCTTCTCTGTGCGTGAAACGGTCATCTGGGAAACACCGAGCTTTTCAGCGATTTTCTGCTGGGTCATGCCTTCGATGAAGCGCATATTGCAGAATCTCTTTTCCTCCGGGGTGAAAGAATCCATCGCCCTTTTCAGGAAATCCGCGTTTTCCACTGTTCCAAAGCTGGCATCTTCTTCCCCTGTATACCGCTCCAGGAAAGAACCTCCTTCGGCATCACCGCCGTCGTTTTCCAGGCTCTGCTGGAGCGAATAGGCACTGTAGGCCCTTCCCGATTCCATCGCTTCGATGACGGTCTCATCGGAGACTCCCATCCTCTCCGCGATTTCATGGATTTTCGGGGAACGCTGCAGTTCATTTTCCAGCTGCTGCTGTACCCGTGGAAGCCTGACTGAAAGGTCTTTCATCCTGCGCGGTACTTTGATGGACCATCCTTTATCACGAAAATATCGCTTGATCTCCCCCAGAATGGTAGGAGTCGCGAAAGCCGGGAACTCAACCCCCCTGTCAGGATTATATCTGTCCGCGGCCAGGACAAGAGCCATGGATCCGACCTGGTACAGGTCATCGTATTCCACACCCTTGTTGAGATACCGTTTTACCAGGATATCGACGAGATAAAGATATTTTTCGACGATTCCATTGCGTATTTCGATATCTCCTGTTTTTATGTATTTTTCGAAAAGTTCCTTATCGTCGTCGGCAGAGCTTGCCATTTTGTCACTCCGTTTATGGATCCCCGGAAATCACCTGCATGGACTGCCTGGTGTATTCCGGGACAGATCCGTATTCCTTCAGTATTTTTTTCTCATTTTGATCATGACATCCCCTCCGTTGCAGGAAAAGATATCAACTTCGTCCATCAGGGCATTCAGTAAAATCATGGAAATGGAAGGGTCGTACACTTCCGGGAAAAAACTCGTGACCGGCAGGCAGAAACATGGACGCAGCTCTTCATTTTCTCCCTCACCGATATCGTCGATCGAGATCAGCATCTCATTGTCCCCCATTTCACAGGAAACTTCATAGGTAGACGCGTTGCTGCTGCAGAAAATATGCGTACAGACTTCTGACACCGCGATCGTGATATCTTCGATGTCTTCTACACCGAAACCGGCAGCATTGGCTGCGGATGAAACGGCCAGTCTGACAACCCCCAGATACTCCGGTTTGCCGGGTACAGACAATTTTAATTTATCTGCCATTTTAACTAACTCCTTCTCTAAGGAAACACTGATTTATTCCGCTGCTTATTTGTCATCCTGAGCGCAGCGAAGGATCTTTGTAAAGATTCTTCGTCGCTTCGCTCCTCAGAATGACAAAAAATCACCTTTTAATTATAAAGCACATTACATTTGATTCTTAATCGGCCTTTGGAAAGGTGATTTTTTGATTAAATCAGCGTTTCTCTAAGGAACTGCCTGAAAATGTACGGATCTGTTTTTCGCGCAGTTCCTGACGGTCTGATGAATCTGTCCAGAAAAAAGAATTCCAAAATTTACTGAATTTATACCCTTCAGGATTCTCATCAAACGTCAAGAGTCAGCTGAGTTCCATCTTCTCCCATCTCTTCCGGTTGATCCTCTTCTTCCTGCTCCTCCGGAATCTTCGCGATGGCGATGATGTTGGCGTCATCAGCAACTTTCATGATTTTGACACCCTGCGTGGTCCGGCCGAGTTTTGAAACCTCGTCCGCGCGGATACGGATAATGATATCATCCGAATTGATCAGCATGATTTCATCCGTATCGTTTACAATCATAGCACCGATCAGAGTTCCTGTCTTGGAGAATTTGTCTCTGGCATAAGTGAGGATGCCTTTTCCGCCACGCTTCTGGACCGGATAATTGCGGACCGGTGTTCTCTTGCCGTATCCGCCGCTGGTCACTACCAGCAGTTCTTCGCTCGCGCTGGCCAGCACCATGGAAACGACCTCATCTCCTTCATCCAGCTGGATCGCCCTGACACCCTGGGCAGCACGGCCCATTTCCCGGACATCTTCTTCCATGAAACAGATGGAGCGTCCCAGCTTCGTGACAAGCAGCACCCGGTCATTGCCGGAAGTCTCCCTGACAGCGATCAGTTCATCCCCTTCCCTGAGTTTGATGGCGACCAGGCCGTTCCTGCGGCTGTTCGCGAACTGGGAAACAGAGGTTTTCTTGATGACACCATGTTTCGTAACAGCAAGTAAATAGCGTTCTTCATTGACCTCGTGGACCGGCATCACGGCGGTGATCCGTTCATGCTGCATGAGATCCAGGAAATTCACCACCGGCGTGCCGCGGGCAGTACGTTTTCCTTCCGGAATCTGATATGCCTTGATTTTGTGGACCTTTCCCGTATTGGTAAAGAACATCAGGTAATCATGCGTCAGCGTGATGATGAGATCCCGGACAAAATCGTTGTCCCGCGTCGTCAGGCCCTGTACGCCCTTGCCGCCGCGTTTCTGGGTCCGGTAGATATCCATCGACATCCGCTTGACATACCCCAGATGGGTCAGCGTGACCGCGACCTGCTTGCGCTCGATCATCGCTTCTTCATCGATTTCGCCCTCTGCCGGTACGATGTCTGTTCTTCTTTCGTCTCCGAATCTGTCCCGGATTTCGATGAGTTCTTCCTTGATGACGCCCATCAGTACTTTTTCATCGCTGAGAATTGTGTTGAACCAGGCGATCTTTTCCTGCAGATCCGCGTACTCCGCCTCGATCTTTTCCCGCTCCAGTCCCTGCAGACGGGCCAGCCTCATATCCAGGATCGCCTGGGCCTGGACGTCGGAAAACGCGAAGCGCTCGATCAGACGCTCTTTCGCGTTATTGTAGCTGGAACGGATGATCTGAATCACTTCATCGATATTGTCCAGCGCGATCAGGTAACCTTCGAGGATATGGGCCCGTTCCTGGGCTTTTTTCAGGTCATATCGCGTCCTTCTGGTGATGACTTCCTTCTGATGATCCAGATAATGGGAAAGGATCTCGTAGATATTCAGAATTTTCGGCTCGCCGTTGACCAGCGCGATCATGATGATGCTCTGGTTCTCCTGCAGCTGCGTATGTTTGAGCAGCCGGTTGACCGTAATCCTCGGATTCGCGTCCTTTTTCAGTTCGACCACGATCCGCATTCCTTCCCGGTCCGATTCATCCCGGACATCGGAGATATGCTGGATCTTTTTATCCTTGACCAGTTCCGCGATTTTTTCGATCACCCGGGCTTTGTTCACCTGATAAGGGATTTCTGTAAAGACGATCTGCATCCTGCCGCGGCTCGTCTCTTCAATCTTGTATCTGGAACGGACCGTTACCTTCCCCTGCCCGGTCTTATATGCCTGGATCGCATCCTGCTTTCCGATGATCTCCGCCCCTGTCGGGAAATCCGGCGCTTTGATGATCTCAATGATATCGTCAATGGTGCATTCTTCATCATCGATCATCCGGATGGTCGCGTTAATGACATCCGTCAGATTGTGTGGCGGGATGGAGGTCGCCATCCCGACCGCGATACCGCTGGAACCATTGACCAGGAGGTTCGGAATCCGGGAAGGCAGTACCACCGGCTCCTTTTCGTCTCCGTCAAAATTCGGCATAAAATCCACGGTATCTTTGTTGATATCCCGGAGCATCTGCATGGCAAACGGCGTCATTCTGGCTTCCGTATAACGCATGGCTGCCGCGCTGTCGCCGTCGACAGAACCGAAATTGCCGTGGCCATCCACCAGCGGATAGCGGATGTTCCATCTCTGGGCCAGACGGACCATCGCGTCATAAACAGAGGAATCGCCGTGAGGGTGATACTTACCCAGTACATCACCGACGATACGGGCCGATTTCCTGTGCGGACGGTCCGGCGTGACACCGAGTTCCATCATGTCATAAAGAATTCTTCTGTGTACCGGTTTCAGCCCGTCGCGTACATCCGGGAGCGCACGGCCGACGATGACGCTCATCGAATAGTCGATGTAGGATGTACGCATGATACTGTTGATTTCTTTATGAAGAGATTTTGAATCTTCAATAAGGTTGTCCATATATTACTAACTCCTAATTAAATATCCAGATTCTGAACGTATTTCGCGTTTTCTTCGATAAATTTCCGTCTCGGCGGGACCTTTTCCCCCATCAGCATGGAGAACGTCTCATCCGCTTCTTCGTAATTATCGATCGTTACCTTGATCAGTGTCCTGGTATTGTAATCCATGGTCGTTTCCCAGAGCTGGGACGCGTCCATTTCCCCCAGACCTTTGTAGCGCTGGATATCCAGTTTTTTACCTTCGCCGATCCGCTGCAGCAGAGCGCGCTGTTCTTCTTCGGAATAGGTATAGTAAGTCTGTTTGCCCTGGTCTACTTTGTAAAGCGGCGGCTGGGCGATGTAGACATACCCCTTTTCGATGAGCGGCCGCATGAAGCGGTAAAAGAAAGTCAGCATCAGTGTGCAGATGTGAGCGCCGTCGACATCAGCATCCGTCATGATGATAATCTTGTGGTAGCGGAGCTTGCTTTCGTCAAATTCGTTGCCGATCCCGCAGCCGAACGCGGTAATCATATTTTTGATTTCCTGCGAATTCAGCATTTTTTCGTATCCGGCCTTCTCGACATTCAGGATTTTTCCGCGCAGCGGCAGGATCGCCTGCCGTTTCCGGTCTCTTCCTTCTTTGGCGGAACCGCCCGCGGAGTCTCCCTCGACGATGAAAATCTCGGAAATCGTCGGATCCTTTTCGGAACAGTCCGCCAGTTTGCCCGGCAGGGTCATGCTGTCCAGCGCGCTCTTGCGGCGGGTCATTTCCCTGGCTTTACGGGCAGCTTCCCTCGCGCGGGCCGCGGCCATCCCCTTTTCCATGATGACTTTGGCCTGCTTCGGATTTTCTTCAAAGAAACGGATCACATTGTCCACAGTCACACTGTCCACAAAACTGCGCATTTCACTGTTGCCGAGCTTGGTCTTGGTCTGTCCCTCAAACTGAGGTTCTGTGAGTTTGACAGAAATGACAGCAGTCAGCCCTTCCCGGATGTCTTCGCCGCTGAGAGAAGGATCGTTTTCTTTCAGGAATTTGTTCTTGCGGGCATAATCGTTGAAAGCGCGGGTGAGCGCGGTTTTAAAGCCGACGAGATGGGTTCCTCCCTCTGAGGTGTCGATGTTATTGGCGTAGGAAAGGATCGTTTCACTGTAGCTTTTGGTATACTGCATGGCGATTTCGCACTCACAGTCATCCCGGGATGCCTCGAAATAGATGACATCCGGCGTCACCGGCTCCTTTTTCTGATTCAGGTATTCCACGAACTGCCGGATACCGCCTTCGTAATGGAATTCCAGGACTTTCGGTTCCTCTTCCCTTCTGTCGGTCAGGAGAATCCGGATACCTTTGTTCAGGAAAGCGGTTTCCCGGAGGCTTTTTTCCAGGACAGAAAAATCAAACACGGTGGTTTCAAAGATCTCCGGATCCGGCTTAAAGCGGGTCCAGGTACCGGTTGTATCCGTTTTACCGGTAACCTCGAGCTTTGACCGGGTCTCGCCGCGGGAATATTTCTGCTCGTAGACTTTTCCGTTTCTGCGGATACGGACCTGCATTTCCTCCGACAGCGCGTTGACGACAGACGCGCCGACACCATGCAGACCGCCGGATACCTTGTATCCTCCGCCACCGAATTTTCCGCCGGCGTGCAGGACCGTATGGATGACTTCCACCGCGGGAATCCCCAGCTTCGGGTGATTATCCACCGGCATGCCTCTCCCGTCGTCTTCAACGGTAATGGAATTGTCCTTTTCAATCGTAACTTCTATATTTTTACAGTACCCGGCCAGCGCTTCATCGACACTGTTGTCTACAATCTCGTAGACCAGGTGGTGAAGCCCTGTGGAACTGGTGGATCCGATATACATACCTGGCCGTTTCCGGACCGGTTCCAGACCCTCCAGTACCTGGATCTGCTCTGCGTTATATTCCTGGTTTACTTTCGTTTCAGGCAAAATTGACACTCCTTCTAACAAACTGCCTTCCTGTGACAGGGACCAGCAGTGAAATCGCGAAAACGATTCAGATGTTTCAGTACTTCCCCGGAGAAACGGTACCGTTCTCCACGTAAAAAACAGTATGATCGGGTATTTTCCGGCTCATTTCCCGGTCCATTTCCGTGGATGTCAGGAAAATCTGAATATCGCTGAAAGAACTCATCAGCTGGCGCTGACGGGTCTGGTCCAGCTCTGACAGGACATCGTCCAGCAACAGGACCGGTTCGTCCCCTGTTTCCCGGCGGATCATACTGATCTCCGCCAGTTTCAGCGAAAGAGCCGCTGTACGCTGCTGTCCCTGGGATCCGAACTTCCGCACCTCCAGATCATCAATATACATACTGAGGTCATCGCGGTGCGGTCCCCTGCCGGTGGTCCGGCGTTCCAGATCGTTCTGCCGGTTTTCCCTGAACACTTCCAGCAGCTGTTCCCTCTGCTCCGACGGACTGCCGGTCAGTGGCACACTGGGCGAATATACCGTCCGGAGCTGTTCTCTCCCATCGGTCAGATCCCGGTGGATCTCCGCGGAAACTTCTGAGAGTCCCCGGATGAACGCGTCCCGTCTGGCTGTCACGGACGCGCCGTATTTCGCCAGCTCCAGATCCCAGATATCCAGGATCCCGCTGTCCGGACGCTCACTGCGGAGCACCGCATTTCTCTGCTGCAGTGCCCGCTGGTAACCGGACAGTTCCGAGTAATAGACCGCGCTGACCTGGCAGAGTTCCCGGTCGATGAACCGTCTCCGCTTCGCGGGTTCATCCTTGACGATGCGGAGGTCATCCGGTGAAAACAGGACAATATGGATCGTATTGAGCAACTGCGAGGTTTTTTTCAGATTGACGCCGTCTACCCGGATACTTTTCCCGCCCCGGATCAGTCCGATTTCCACCGTCATTTCCAGGCTGTCCCGGACGAAACCAGCTTTGATGCCGGCATATTTCGTACCGATGCGGATCATGTCCGTATCACGCGCGTGACGGAAAGACTTCCCGAAAGAAGTCATGTACAGTGCTTCCAGCAGATTGGTTTTTCCCTGCGCGTTTTTTCCGAGGATGACATTGACTTTTCTGTGGAAGTCGATGGTTTCATGCTCGTAATTTCTGAAATTGCTGAGCTCTGCTCCCGTAAAATACATGTTTTTGTTTTAAGAAACTCTGACCGGAAGAATCATATAGGTATACTCACCTGTCTCTTCCGGTGTGATGGTGCACGGTTTGATGCTGGTTTCGAGGCTGAAAATCAGGTTGTCGGTATCGATGGCCTTGAGTCCGTCAAGAATGTATTTGGAGTTAAAGCCGATCTCGATGTCCGGTCCCCTGAGTACGATCGGGAAACTGTCCTCCAGATTCCCGGAGTCAGATTTCGCGGTGATTTTGAGGCTGTCTCCCGCGAATTTCAGCTTGACGAGATTATTCCTCCCGTCGGTTGACATCAGCGCGGCTCTTTCGATTCCGCGGCGGAAGGATTCTTTCTCAACGACAGCTTCTGTCGCGAACTGGGATGGCAGCAGGCTTTCATAGTTCAGGAAATTTCCGCTGATCAGGCTGATTGTAACTTTGAGATTCTCAGTCGCGATCTGCGCGTTTTTGCGGGCTTCGTTGAAGCCGATTTCGATGGTCTCCTCCTGGAAGTCCGGTGACGCGATCAGTTTTACGATTTCATTGAGGATCCTGGCCGCGATGATGATTTTTGCCGGTTTCTCAGAAGCTGTTTCCAGCGCGGACCGGATGACAACCATACGGAATCCGTCGAGGGCCACCATGATCAGCTGATCTTCCCTGATGTCCAGGAGCGCTCCTACGAGGACTCCTCTGGAATCCATCCTGCTGGCAGCAAAGGTTGTTTTGTTGATCATATTGATGAATTTCTCTTTTTGAATGATGATCTTTTTATCATCGATATAAGGATCGGATAATGGATATTCGTTGGCATCCAGAGCTGCGATACGGAAGCTGCTCCGGGAAGTGGTCACTGACGCGACATGATCCTCTCCGCAGGTGACGGTGATTTCCTCATCCGGCATGCTCCGGATGATGTTGACGAACAGTTTTCCGGGAAGTACGATTTTTCCCGCTTCAAAGTCCGTGAGCTGCAGGGTCTGTTCGATCCGGATCTCGTTGTCGGATCCGGTGATTTTCATACGTCCGTTTTCCTCTATTTCAATCAGGAGGCCCAGAAGAATACTGGAAGTGGATCTGGTCGGGAGGGCCATGGAGGCTTTGTCAAGGATCTGTGTCAGCTGACTTTTTGGTAATCTGAATTTCATAAATTCTGCTCCTGATACTGATCTTCATCTTTATCTGTTTTTTCCGGTTGCGTCGTCAAAAAACTTCGCTGATATGACGCGATGAAGATGGTCTCGCTGTGCAAGTCCGGTTTTTGCAAAAAACGGTTCTGGCCAAAAACCGGTGTCGGGGTATCTATTTATTTATATATCTCTTAGTAGTAGTAGCAGTAGAGGCTGTTGATATGTGCATAAATTGTGTGGATAAAGCATTTTCAACACGGTTTTTGGCGATCCTCCTGTTGATAAGGCTGTGAAGAACCCTGTGAGCAGGCTGTTGAAAGCATGTGGATAACAGGAGGTGTCTGAAGGACAAAAACCGTGCATCGCGCGTGGTGCTTCACGGCTGACACCTACCATCGACTCACTTCGTTCGTCGGGTTAGGTGTTCAAGCGACGAAGAATCTTTGTAAAGATCCTTGCAGACAATTCCAACCTCGCTCCGCTTCGGGGAATTGGTTGCATCTGACCTACCATTGATTTCATTCTGAAATCAGGTTAGGTCATGATTGCTGCGCTCAGGATGACAAATAAGCAGCGGAATAAATCAGCGTGTCTTTAATCCATGATACTGCGCTTCAGCTCTTCGATCTCTTCTTTGAATTCAGGATCTTTCTGGATCTCTTCCGTAA
>CAMNJG010000035.1 GCA_946541285.1 uncultured Clostridia bacterium | reverse complement strand
TGAGGATTATATCATCCCCGTAAACACCCGTCAAAATGATACAATAGAAAAATACAGAACAGTACTTTGGATGTTACTGTCCAGCACCTGTGATCATCCGGATTTTCCGGAAGAAAGAGAGTATTCCATTGCAAAACAAACCATACAGACATAACGCCGCGTCCGACCGGATTGTGGAGTGCGGGAAAGAGGAAAAAGCGGCGGATGACCGCCAGTACCCTTTCCATATCGTCCTGGTGGAGCCGGAAATACCGGCGAATACCGGTAATATTTCGAGAACCTGTGCGCTGACCGGCTGCAAACTGCATCTGGTGGAACCACTGGGGTTTTCCATTGATGACCGTATGCTGAAAAGAGCGGGACTGGATTACTGGGATCATCTGGATGTGGAAGTGCATCCCGGCCTGGAAGCCTTTCTGGCGCGATATTCGGGAGAAAATATGTTTTTCGCCACCACACATGGCAGTGTCCGCTATACAGAAGTATCGTACCCTCCAGGATCGTTTCTCCTCTTTGGAAAGGAAACGCGTGGTCTTCCAAAAGATCTCATTGCCTCCCATCCCCACACGGCCGTCCGAGTCCCGATGGGAAAGGATCCGTCCCTGCGATCCCTGAACCTTTCCAATTCCGTAGCAGTCGTGTTGTATGAAGCCCTGCGTCAGAATGATTTTCCAGGACTGATCTGAGCTGCTTTTCAACAATAGGTCAATGCTTTCTGACAAAATAAATCAATCCGGAATGGTCTGCTGTCTCCCGCGATGTGGTCTGATGACCTTTCAAAATGGTGAGCGGAGCAACGCAGGATTCTATTCCGGTCGGCATTTTCAATTAGTGACCGATCACTGAACAGTAGGCACGAGACAACTTTCCGGGTGGTGGATGATATTTGGCAGCAGAACTGCGTTGGATTGTGTTATAATCTACAGGTAGATCATACATGTGGACTGTATTTTATGAAGGACCATAAAGGAGCAGTTTTATGGATCTGACTTTTCAGCAGAATATGAATACAGAGCAGGTTCAGCAGCTGGCAATGACAGCGGAAATGATCCAGTCCCTCAAAGTACTCCGTCTGGGAAACGAAGAACTTCTGGAATATATCTTTGATGCCCTTGAAGAGAATCCGGTGCTTGATATGAATCAGGAAGATCTGGTAGACCGTCAGATGGTGGCAGCAGTAGAAAAGGAGAATCGCTACGACGATGAAACGTCTGATGATTACAGGATGTCCGAGGATGGCAGCCTGGACGATCCGGATTATCAGGAAGAATGGTATGACTATTATAACGAAACCATGACCTATGGAGGAGATGACCGATATACCGATTATTCTTATGATTCTGATTACAGGGACCGGTACGAGTATGAATCCGGGATGGAGGAAACTCTGACCGAGTATCTGAATTCGCAGCTTGAACTGACAGAAGCCCCCTTTCTGATTAAAGCGGTAGCGGATTATATTATCCAGACGCTGGATGGCAACGGGTATATGACACTGACCGTCTCAGAGATCGCGCAGCAGCTGCATGTCGGCACGGATACGGTCCGGGAGGCGCTGGAACTGGTCCAGTCCTTTGAACCGACAGGGGTCGCCGCGTCGGATCTTGCGGAATGCCTGATGTTACAGCTGAAAGCAATGGGCAAATGGGATCATGTCTATGAGGAGATCCTCGCGAAGCACCAGGAAAATATCGCCAGGAACCGCGTGCAGCTGATTGCCCGTGGAGTAAAGGTCAGGGTGTCCGAGATACTGATCAGACTGGAGGTACTCCGTTCACTGGAACCCAAACCCGGTAACGGATTTGCGGATCCGGGAAAAGTCCGGTATATTATTCCTGATGTCAAGGTGAAAAAGAACGAAGATGGTGGATATGATGTGTTCATCAACCGCGCGTCATCGCCCCGTCTGCTGATCCGGGAAGAATATATGGATATGCTCGGTCAGGAGCGGAGAGGATCGGATGTCAGAACTTTTCTGACAGGTCATGTCAGCAGCGCCAGATGGCTGATCAATGCGCTGAAACAGAGAGATGAGAAGATTCTCAGAGTGACAGAGGAAATTGTCCGCCGTCAGCGGGATTTTTTTGAATACGGAAAAGATGCGCTGAGGCCGTTGAGAATGGAGGAGGTGGCTGAGGTTCTCGGGGTACATGAGTCGACGGTCAGCAGAGCGGTCAATGATAAGTACCTTTTGTGCTCCAGGGGAGTGTATGAGCTCCGGTATTTTTTTATCGGCGGAGTGTCCAAAGAGAATCCGGATGTGACCCCGGAAGCAGTGAAAAACTCGATTTCAAGGATGATCGCGGCAGAAGATCCGTTCAAGCCACTGACCGACCGCTCTATTGCCGAGTCACTGGCGCAGACAGGCATCCATCTCGCCCGCCGTACTGTCGCGAAGTACCGGGAGGAAATTGGCATTCCATCGACCTCAGTCCGCAGGAAATACGCAGTAAAAACAAAAAGGAAAAAATAAAACAGGAGAAAGATTTATGAAAAAGACAATCCGTGACATTGCGCTGAATGGCAGAAAAGTATTTCTGAGATGCGATTTTAACGTTCCCCTGGATGACGACAGGAATATTACTGATGACCGCAGGATTCAGTCAGCAGTACCGACGATTCAGTACCTGATGAAGGAAGGTGCCTGTACGATCATCGCGTCACATCTGGGCAGACCGAAAGGAAATCCGGATCCACAGTACTCCCTGGCGCCGGTTGCTGTGAGACTCTCAGAACTGCTGGGCCAGGAGGTCCAGTTCGTCAGTGAACCGGAGGTCACCGGACCGGCCGCGAAGAAAGCAGCAGAGGAACTCAGTCCGGGGGCAGTTCTTCTGCTCGAAAATGTACGCTTCCGGCCGGAAGAAACCAAAAATGAAGCATCTTTCTCGGAGGAACTGGCTTCACTGGCAGAGATCTTTGTCAACGACGCGTTTGGGACAGCGCACAGGGCGCATTGCTCAACAGCAGGAGTGGCAGATTATCTTCCGGCTGTCAGTGGGTTCCTGATGGAAAAGGAAATCAGCTTTTTCGAAAATCTTCTTCAGTCGCCGGCGCATCCGTTTACAGCGGTCCTGGGAGGCTCCAAAGTCAGTGACAAAATTCCACTGATTGAGAACCTCCTGGATAAAGTGGATACCATCCTGGTCGGAGGCGGTATGGCATATACATTCCTGAAAGCCAGAGGCTGTGAAATTGGGACTTCCCTGCTGGATGAGGAATCACTGGGACTGGCTTCGGAGATCATGGAAAAGGCAGAGACCGCAGGCGTTTCGTTCCTGATTCCGAAAGACAGTCTCTGCGCGCCGGAGTTCAAAAATGATTCACCGTCAGAAACATTCTCCTCGGAGAGTATGCCGGAGGATATGATGGGACTGGATATCGGGCCGGAAACCGCGGAGCAGTACCGTCAGGTAATCATGGATTCCGCTACCGTTGTCTGGAATGGCCCGATGGGTGTATTCGAAATGGACTCTTTTGCAGGCGGTACCAGGGCTGTGGCACAGGCCATGAATGATACACAGGCCGTAACGGTGATCGGCGGCGGTGACAGTGCGGCAGCAGTCCGTAAATTCGACCTGGAAGAAGGTATTTCCCATATTTCAACAGGAGGCGGCGCGTCACTGGAATATCTGGAAGGCAAAGTGCTTCCGGGAGTTGCGTGCCTGCAGGACAAATAAGAGGAATCAGACAGGAGATCATCAATGAGAAAACCATTTATTGCCGGTAACTGGAAGATGCATAAAAATATTCAGGAAGCGACTTCTTACGGAGAACTTCTCCTTCACAAGATCCGGGAAGCCGGTGTGGATTCGGATAAAGTCGAGATTGGTCTGTTTGTACCGTATATCCATCTGTCCGCGCTCAGCATTATTTTTGATCTGAGTGGTGTCGGGGTTGGCGCGCAGAATATGTTCTACGAAGATAAAGGCGCGTATACCGGAGAAATTTCTCCGTCCATGCTGTCCGATCTGGGAATCCGGCATACCATCATTGGACACTCCGAACGACGTCAGTATTTCGGAGAAACAGATGAGGCCTGTGCCAGGAAAATCAGGGCGGCATATGCCCATGATATCGAACCGGTTCTCTGTGTCGGTGAAGATCTGGAGGATCGTGAGGCAGGGAAATATGAGGATACGGTCAGAACGATGCTCCTGGGCTCCCTGAAGGATGTGGCACCGGAAGAAACGGAGCATCTGACGGTTGCTTATGAACCGGTCTGGGCGATCGGCACCGGAAAAACCGCGACGACGGAGCAGGCACAGGAGATGGCCGCGTTCATCCGGACAGTTCTGGCGGATCGGTATGGCAGTGACCGGGCGGATCAGATCCGCATTCAGTACGGTGGTTCTGTGAAACCGGAAAACATCGCGGAACTGATGTCCATGCCGGATATCGATGGCGCGCTGGTTGGCGGCGCGAGCCTGGATGCGGAGAAATTTATGAAAATCATCGCGTATGATGACGCGCTTCTGGGAAAAGAGTCCAAACGAGTCAGAATGATTCCTTCTTCGGCCAGATCATGAATGCGCGATTCCTGATGACAGTCAGGGAGTTCCGCAGGACGCAGCATCCTGTATATGCTCCTGTTTCTGCAGATACAGCGGCAGGAAAAAAGGACGAGCAGACTTCCCTGTGAGCGGAATCCGGATGCCGATCCGGGAGGAAGCAGTCAGAAAAATACAACGTACAGGATATATGGGCCTGTGATGAAGGAATGAAGGAGACTGTTCAACGGGTCAGTATGGTTCGGGGACAGTCTCTTTGTTTTATGTATGGAGATGGAGGTGGTCAGGAAATGAAAAATCTAACGATCTGCGTGGGCACATCATGTCATCTGAAGGGTTCCCATCATGTGATTGACCGGATTGAGCAACTGCTTCAGGAACATGATATGGAGGAGCAGGTCAATATTACTGCGGCTTTCTGTATGGGGCGCTGTAAAGGAAATATCGGAGCAGTCATTGACGGCAGGGATATTCTGGATCTGACAGAGGAAAGTGTGGAAACTGTGTTCCGCAGGGAAATACTGGACCAGTAAGGAACTGTCGGAATACAGGGCAGAAAATCTGACAGGAGTAAGTGCTATGGAAGACAGGATAAAGGATATGATGGATGAGCCGATTATGAGGCTGAAAGAAGCGAATTGCAGAAACTGTTACAAGTGTATCAGAGCCTGTCCGGTCAAAGCGATCCGCATGGTGGGAGACCGGGCGGAAATTGTGGAAGACCGCTGTATTTACTGCGGTAAGTGTTACATGGTCTGTCCGCAGGATGCCAGGGATCTGGCGGGAGATCTGGATAAAGTCAGGAAAATGGTACGTTCAGGAGAAAAGGTCTGTTTTTCCGTATCCTCTACACTGACGGGATTTTTCCCGCAGGCAAATCTGCGGAGGCTGGCAGTACCACTGAAGAAGCTGGGGGCTTTCCGGATTGAAGATACTTCAGAAGGCGCGGGGAGGATGATCCAGGAATACTCGGAGCAGATGTTTGAGAAAAAGATGAAGAACGCGATCAGTTCCTACTGCCCGTCCACAAATTTTCTGATCCAGAAGTATTTTCCGACACTGACCCAGTGGATGATCCCGGTGGGAACCCCGCTCGAAGTCCACGCGAAAATGATGAGGAGCGCGTATGGTGAGGAGATCCGTGTCGTCGGGATCGGTCCGTGCATCGCTTATCAGAAGCTGGCGAGGCTGTCAGAAGGAGGAAGGCTGATTGACGCTTACCTGACATTTGAGGAACTGGAATCCTGGCTGAACGAGGAAGGACTTCAGATTACCGAAGAGGAGGATGAGGACACTCTGTTCTGCAGCAATTATCACTGGAAGTATGCCGATGAACCATATGGAGTCATCGAGGCGCTTCCGGAGCAGATCAAATATCAGTACCGTACCTGGGAACTGAACGGAGAGACCAAGGCCATCAACATGTTCCAGGAGTCCGGTGTGGACATGGATAATTACTTTATGACGGTGACGGCCTGCAGCAACAGCTGCCTGGGAGGCCCCATGTTCCGTCTGTATCACAGGGACAATTTCCGGAGCAAGGATCTCTGGCTCAAAAATATTCCATCGGATGTCAGCCTGAAAAAGAGAAATCCTTCCGAGGACGCGGAGATTTCAATCTATAAAAAATACGAACCAATGCCGTTTCCACAGAATCAGCCGGGAGAAGAGGACCTGGAATATTTCCTTTCACTGATCGGACGGGAAAAAGCAGAGGATCAGCTGGACTGCGGCGCCTGCGGGTATATGAGCTGCAGGGAAAAGGCAGTGGCGGTTTATCAGGGGATGGCGGATCCGTTCATGTGTATCCCGACCTCCAGGGATCGTGCGGAAGCGCAGTCGAATCTTTTATTTGACAACGCTCCGAACGGTGTCATTGTCATGGATCGTGAGTTCCGGATTCTGGAAGCCAACGCGGCCGCGCAGAATATTCTTGGATATGATCAGGAGGAACTGAAGGGAACCTTTGCTTCAGAGTATCTGAATGAAGAATTCCTGAATCACGCGCAGTACAAAGAGGCGGATGTGATCCGGGAGACGGTGGAGTGTGAAAAAATCAACAAAATCATTTCGATCACTTTTTTCAAGATCAAACGGCATGATATTTCCATGGCGATTCTTTATGACCGGACGGACCGTGCCAGAAGAATCCGGGAAGTGGAAAAATTCCAGGAGGAAACGATCAGCGTAACACAGGAAGTCATAGAAAAGCAGATGAGAATCGCGCAGGAGATTGCCAGCCTGCTGGGAGAAACGACTGCGGAATCCAAGCTGGCGTTTAACCGGCTGCGGAACCTGCTGATGATCCGGGGTGAGAAGGATGAGTGAAACATTCTACGCGGATGTATACGCGATGAGTGAGTGCAAGAACGGAGAGGAACTCTGCGGAGATAAAGTGTATGTCCGGTACAGTGACGAGGGCACGGTCATCGTTCTGGCGGACGGGCTGGGAAGCGGTGTGAAAGCCAATATCCTCTCCACGCTGACAAGCCGTATTCTCGGCACGATGCTGAGTGGCGGCGCCAGGATTGAGGATTGCGTGGAAACGATTTCAGCGACGTTACCGGTCTGCAGTGAACGGGGTGTCGCTTATTCCACCTTTACCATGATCGAGGTGGAAAACAGCGGCAGTGTTTATACGGCGGAATTTGACGGTCCGGAGATGGTCGTTCTCCGCGATGGGGTGCTGGATGAGTCCCTGGAGAAACAGATGAGGATCATGAACGGACGCAGCGTCTGGGAATCCCGTTTTCAGGCACGCGAAGGCGATATGATGGTAGCGTTTTCGGATGGGGTGATTCACGCGGGAGTCGGCCAGCTGATCAACCTGGGCTGGAAACGGGAAAACGTCATGGAATTTATCCAGCGCGCCTACAGGAAAAACATGCCTGCCCGGGAAATGACCAGAGCGCTGCTGGATACCTGTGACCAGCTGTATCAGGGGAAGCCCGGGGATGATACGACGGTTGTCACCGTACACCTTCTTCCGAGAACGACAAGCAGGGTACTGGTGGGACCGCCGGCGGATCCGAAGGATGATGCCCGTACCGTGGAGATGCTGCTGAGTGCCACAGGAAAAATGGTGGTCTGCGGTGGATCGACCTCACAGATGGTGGCCAGAGAGCTTGGAAAGACGATTAAGGCAGAGACAAAAACCTATAATGACAATGTCCCTCCCGCGGCGCATATTGACGGGATCGACCTGGTGACGGAAGGCATCCTGACCCTGACAGCCGCGGAAGAACTGCTGGACCATTATCAGGCAGAATGCGACCGGGGGATCCGCCCGGAAGTTTACACCGATCTGGAGCAGAAGGATGGCGCGACCCGTCTGGTGCGGATTCTGCTGGATGAGACTTCCGATATTGTGTTCATGCTGGGCCAGGCCAATAATCCGGCGTACAACAATAAGGCAGATACCCGTCTGGGACTTGACGCGAAAATGAGAGTGATCCGCTCTATTTCAGAGAAGCTGAAACAGTTCGGCAAAAGAACCTCGATTGAAGAGTATTAGGAAAACCTTTTTATTCAGAAGTAATATCATTGACCCGGAACCCGGAATGCTGTTATAATAATCTGATATTGTATCAGTCAGACTTGCGATTCCCACACAGGAGGTATATAGAGAAATGGCTTACATTGAAGAAGTCGCAGCCAGAGAAGTACTTGATTCCAGAGGCAATCCGACCGTAGAAGTAGAAGTTTATCTTGATGATGGCAGCATGGGCAGAGCAATCGTCCCGTCCGGCGCTTCCACAGGTGCTTTTGAAGCGGTAGAGCTCAGAGACGGTGACAAGTCCAGATACCTTGGCAAAGGCGTCCTCAAGGCAGTTGAGAATGTCAACGAGATTATTGCTGAAGAGATTACCGGGATGAATCCTTTTGATCAGCCGGCGCTGGATGAAGCGCTGATCCGGCTGGATGGCACTGCGAATAAGGGAAAACTGGGGGCAAACGCGATCCTGGGAGTTTCCCTGGCGACAGCGCGTGCCGCTGCGGATTCTCTGGGACTTCCGCTGTTCCAGTATATCGGCGGTGTGAATGGCAAAGTGCTGCCTGTCCCGATGATGAATATCCTGAATGGCGGCAAGCACGCGGATAACAATGTCGATATCCAGGAATTTATGGTTATGCCGGTAGGCGCGGCCAGTTTCCGGGAAGCGCTTCGTATGTGCGCTGAGATTTTCCATAACCTGAAGGATGTGCTCAAGAGCAAGGGGCTGAATACGGCAGTTGGCGATGAAGGCGGCTTCGCGCCGAACCTGGCATCCAATGCGGATGCGCTGGCCAATATCGTCGAAGCGATCGAAAAGGCCGGTTATAAGCCGGGCGAAGATGTGCGGATCGCGCTTGATGTCGCTTCTTCTGAAATTTATGACGAAGAGTCGAAGCTTTATGACCTGAAAGGTGAGGGCGTCAAAAAGACCGCTGAGGAAATGATCGAATATTATGAGGAGCTGTGCAATCAGTATCCGATTATTTCCATTGAAGACGGACTTGCCGAAGAAGACTGGGAAGGCTGGAAAAAGCTGACGGACCGGCTCGGAGACCGTGTCCAGCTGGTAGGGGACGATCTGTTCGTAACCAATACGGAAAGACTGGCAAAAGGGATCCAGACAGGTGTTGCCAATTCCATCCTCATTAAGCTCAACCAGATCGGGACACTGACTGAGACACTGGACGCGGTAGAGATGGCGAAGGAAGCAGGTTATACGGCTGTCATTTCCCATCGTTCCGGCGAATCGGAAGATGTGACCATCGCGGATCTGGTCGTAGCCCTGAACGCGGGCCAGATCAAGACCGGCGCGCCTTCCAGGACGGACCGTACCGCAAAGTACAACCAGTTGCTCCGTGTCGAGGATCTTCTCGGTGAAACCGCGCAGTACAGAGGTACAGAGAGTTTCTATAATCTCAGAAAATAAGGAACTGTCAGCGGATAAATTTTCACTTCGCCCGCGTTTTCTTTCAGTGGAAAACACCCGCCGCGGATTTTAAAATTTATTTTCTTACAGTACCTGAAACAGGAGGCATATATTAATGGTAAAAACAGCATTGATGATCACAATGATCATTGTTTCGATCGTACTGACAGCCAGTATCTTGTTCCAGTCAGGCAACAGTGCCGGTCTTTCCGGTTCCATCGGAGGCGGTGCGGAACAGCTTTTCGGGAAAAAGAAGAGCAGTGGTTATGAAGGAATTCTTTCCAAAATCACGACAGTCTGCGCGATTATCTTTTTTATCGTCGCGATCGTGATGACTGCGCTGCAGGACTGATTTGTGTTTGTGGAGTAAGTGATCTGATGAAATTGTTTAGTTCTAAAAAAGATAAAAAAATAGTACAGTTGACTCTCGAAAACTTAAATTTGAAAGAAAGAATCAGACAACTTGAAGAACTATGTGAGGAAAAAGACTTACATTTTAAGGAAATGATTTCAGATGGCATGAGAAAAGGCAGTTCTCTAGCAGCTAAACATATGGCTGATAGAAAAAATTTCTTAAACAGAAAAAAGTGATTTCTATTGAAAACGGACTCCTGGTTTAAGGAGTCCGTTTTTGAGTTATTTGTTGTTTTCCGGGACTGCCGGATCCACGTAAACCGTGCGGTTATGAGTAAAGATCACATACCCGGGCCTCGCGCCGTTGGGCTTTTTCACATACCGCGCGTTCACATAGTCCACCGGGACATTGCTGGACTGTTTGCCTT
>CAMNJG010000034.1 GCA_946541285.1 uncultured Clostridia bacterium | reverse complement strand
GCAATGCGATCCGCTATTCCAGTGATGACAAATACGTCCAGGCGCGGATTACGGATCTCGGTCCGGAAGGCGTGCGCTGTGAGGTGATCGACCACGGGCAGGGGATTTCCACAGAGGATCTGCAGTCGGTATGGGACCGTTATTATCAGTCCAGCCAGAACCACAGCCGGACCCAGAAAGGTTCCGGACTGGGGCTTTCCATAGTGAAACAGATCTTTATTCTGCACGACGCGAGATATGGCGTCGACAGTGAGGAAGGAAAGGGTAGCGACTTCTGGTTTGAACTGAAGCGGACCCTGCGTGACCCGGAACGCTGATCCTGTGGCCGCGTGGTGGGAATCCATGCGTATCGGCAAAATCTGGTTAAGCGGACACTGGTTATGAGCTGATCCGGCTGACGGGAAAAATGGAAGCTGTCCCGTCAGCCGTTTATTCATACAGGGGCGGCATTGTCTCAGATTTAAGCCGTGAAGCCATGTCATTGCATATCATCCGGGACGCGGCGGAGTGAAAAAATCTTGAAGGACGGCCGTAAACAGCTGCAGGGGGAGGAAGTATGGCAAAAAAAGTACAGACCGTTTTTGTCTGTCAGGAATGCGGTTATGAGAGCCCGAAATGGATGGGCCGCTGTATCTGTGGCGCCTGGGGCTCTTTTGTGGAAGAAAAAATCACACCGGTACAGGAAGACCGCCGGCACCGGACCGGTTCATCCTCCGTCGGAGCCGGAAACAGCAGGGCCGGGGTACCGGTACCGCTCCGGGAAGTCAGATCCAGTGAAACCGACCGGATCGTCACCGGCGTCAGTGAATTTGACCGGGTGCTGGGCGGAGGCTTTGTCAAAGGCTCCCTGACGCTGATTTCCGGAGAACCCGGCATCGGGAAATCGACACTGATTCTCCAGGCGGCTGCCTATATCGCGGAGCACAGCGGTACGGTCCTGTATGTCAGCGGGGAAGAATCCGAAGAGCAGGTGCGGATGCGGGCGGACCGTATCTGTCCGGAACTTTCCGGCCGTCTGTTCATTCTTTCGGAAACCAGTATGGAAAATATCATGACACAGTTCCGGAAACTGCAGCCGGTATTTATGATCATCGATTCCATCCAGACGATGTACACCAGCGCGCTGGATTCCGCGCCGGGTTCCGTGACGCAGGTAAGGGAGTGCGGCGCGGAGCTGATGAAAGCAGGGAAAAGCAACGGGATTCCGGTACTGATCGTCGCGCACGTGACCAAATCCGGTGACCTGGCCGGCCCGAAAATCGTGGAACATCTGGTGGATACGGTACTGCAGTTTAACGGAGAGCGCAGTTACAATCTCCGGATCCTGCGGGCAGTCAAAAATCGTTTTGGGACAACCAATGAGATTGGGGCTTTTGAAATGGGACAGGCCGGCCTGATGCCGGTGGAGAATCTTTCGGAAAGCCTGATGGAAGAG
This sequence comes from uncultured Clostridia bacterium, assembly GCA_946541285.1. Taxonomy (GTDB): domain Bacteria; phylum Bacillota; class Clostridia; order Peptostreptococcales; family Anaerovoracaceae; genus RUG708. The sequence goes on along the minus strand of CAMNJG010000034.1, from coordinate 9,329 downwards.
ATGGGGGACGGTACCGAGGGATCTGTGGCGACCGCGATTTACGAAGGGACGAGGCCACTGATCCTGGAAATCCAGGCGCTGGCCACACCGACTCCTGCGGGGTTCGCGCGCCGTCAGGCCATCGGCGCGGATATCCGGCGTCTCAACATGATTACGGCAGTCCTGGAACGGCACGCGGGTCTCTCTCTTTCCAGCCAGGATCTGTATGTCAACGTAGTAGGAGGCATCCGCCCGGAAGGCACGTCCTGCGACCTGGCTGTGGCCGCGGCTATTTTTTCTTCCTACGCCCGCAAGCTGCCCCCGGCCAGGACCCTGATCATGGGAGAAATCGGGCTGACCGGAGAACTGCGGTCCGTACAGAATACCGACCGGATCCTGAGGGAAGCGGAGCGCCTGGGCTTTGCCGGCGTGATTCTGCCGGCAAAAAACGCCGCGAAGGCAGACCGGGGCAGCAAGCTGAAAATCCAGGGCGTTTCCAGTGTCGCGGAGGCTCTCCGTCTCATCGGTTGACGCTCATGAATGGCTGATTTATAATGCAGTGAGAGGCGTGGAAAAAGTATTGTTTTTACAGTGCCTCAGGAAAATTTATACAGAAAGGAGGGAGAAATGGCAGGAAAACGAATCTACAGAGCGATTTTATCGGTAGTGGGGCTTCTGTTCGGTCTGGCGTTTTCATATCTTATACTTTTTATTTTTGAAGAAGTGCCGCAGCTTCCGGATCTGTCCTATCAGCTGAGACTGATGGTGACCGGGATCTGCGCTATTGCAGGCGGAATCATACTTTATCTGATCGCGCCCGCTGTACAGCGGGGCTCTGCGGGACTGATCCAGGAGATCGACCGGGCACTCCGCAAGATGCCTGTCCGGGTCTTTGTCTGCGGTTCCATCGGCCTGATCGCGGGCCTGGTAGTCGCGTTTCTGATCAGCCAGCTCTGGGCCGGACTCGAAATCCCTGTGGTGAAAATCGCGCTGTCTGTCGCTGTCTATGTGATCATGGGATATCTGGGCACAACACTGACAGCCCGCAAGGCAGACGAACTGACTTCAGGATTTAAGGCCCTGAACGACACCCGGCCGCAGAAAACACCGAAACCCGCTAAAGGAAAAAACCGGACATCGCCGCCCAAGATCCTGGATACCAGTGTGATCATCGACGGGCGGATCGCGGACATCATGAAAACCGGTTTTATCGAAGGCAAGATCGTTGTCCCGGAATTTGTCCTGGTGGAACTCCGGCATATCGCGGATTCCTCCAATACGCTCAAGCGGAACCGGGGACGGCGCGGACTGGATGTGCTCAACCACATTCAGGAAGAGTATGGCGTGGAGATTTACAACACGGATCATGAGCGGAAGCTCAGGGATATTCCGGAAGTGGACGCCAAGCTGCTGGAACTGGCGGATATCCTGAACGGCAAGGTCGTGACCAATGACTATAATCTCAATAAGGTCGCGGCGATCAAAGGCGTAGAAGTGCTGAATATCAATGAACTGGCCAACAATCTGAAGCCGGTGGTACTGCCGGGGGAACAGATGCAGATCACGCCGGTGCGCCAGGGCAGGGAGCCCGGACAGTCACTGGCCTATCTGGATGACGGAACGATGATTGTCGTTGAGGACGGAATTGACCTGATCGGCCAGGAGATCACGGCGACAGTGACCAGTGTCCTGCAGACTTCCGCAGGAAAAATGATCTTTGTGAGAAAGGAATGATCCCTTTTTATGTTTCAGGGAAAACACGTCAGTGTCATTATCGCGGCGGCGGGCTCAGCCCGCCGTATGCGCGGAATTGACAAAATTTTTATGAAGCTGGGAGACCGGCCGGTACTGGCACAGGTTGTGAAAAATTTCGAAGATCATCCGTCGGTGGATGAGATCGTCATCGCTGTGCGGGAAGATCAGGTCCCGCGCTGCGGACAGCTGGCGGAGGAGTATGCCTGGCAGAAGGTCACGGCGATACTGCCCGGCGGGCAGGAGCGCCCGGATACGGTACGGCGGGCACTGGATGCAGTCTCCCGGGAGGCCGGGATCATCCTGGTACAGGATGGCGCGCGCCCCTTTGCCGACAGCGGGATCATATCACGTATCCTGGAGGCAGTCCATGAAAGCGGCGCGGCGGTGCCGGTCATTCCGGTAAAGGATACCATCAAATTTGTGGAAAACGGTGAATCGGGAATGTATGTCGCCGGAACACCGGAAAGAAGCCGTCTGAGGGCAGTCCAGACTCCACAGGGATTTGACGCGGAGTTGCTGAGAAAGCTGTACGGTATCCCGGAAAATCCGGGGGACACATGGCAGCCTGCTGAAATGGACGGCGTGACGGATGACGCTTCCCTGGCGGAGAGAGCCGGCTGTCAGGTCCGTGCCGTAGAAGGAAGCGAAGACAACCTGAAAATCACGACAGCAGAGGATGTGGAAAAAGCGGAACTGATCCTGCGCAGGAGAAGCGGTGAGGCACCGCGCGGACAGCAGGACGCAGGGGAGAAAAACGGGTGGTTCCCGCAGCTGCCGCGGACAGGCATCGGCTTTGATGTCCACGCGTTCGCGGAGGACCGGAAGCTGATCCTGGGCGGCGTGGAGATTCCGTATGAAAAAGGACTGGCCGGTCATTCTGACGCGGATGTGCTGGTACATGCCATCATGGACGCGTTGCTGGGAGCCTGCGCGCTGCGGGATATCGGCTATTATTTTCCGGATACCGATCCCGCGTATGAAGGGGCAGACAGCATGGTGCTGCTTTCCCGTGTCAGGGAACTCCTGGAAAAAGATTCCTGGCAGATTGTCAATGTCGACGCGGTCGTCATGGCCCAGGCACCGAAGCTGTCCCCGCATATCGGACAGATGAAACAGAATATCGCGTCAGTCCTGGCCCTGCCGGAAGACGCGGTTGGAGTCAAGGCGACAACCACAGAGCGCCTGGGTTTTACCGGACGGAAAGAAGGCATCGCGGTACAGGCGGTGGCGTCAGTGATCCGGAGATGACGGACAGATAAAAGAAAAAATTGATGAAGGAGAAATACTACACATGAAAATGTCAAGAATGTACATAAGAACCCTCAGGGAAACCCCGGCGGAGGCGGTGCTCCCGAGCCATATTCTTATGATCAGAACAGGGATGATCCGCAAGCTGGTATCCGGCATCTACGGGTATATGCCGATCGGCAAAAGGGTGCTGGAAAAAGTCAGCGGGATCGTCCGCGAGGAGATGGATTCCACGGGTGCGGAGGAAATCCTGATGTCCGCGCTGCAGCCGGCGGAGCTGTGGCAGGAATCCGGCCGCTGGGGTGCCTATGGCCCGGAAATGTGGCGTGTCAGGGATCGTAACGACCGGGAATTCTGCCTGGGGCCGACCCATGAGGAAATCTTCACGGATATCATCCGCAACGGTGTCAGTTCCTATCGTCAGCTCCCGGTGACACTGTACCAGATCCAGACAAAGTACCGGGATGAAGCGCGTCCGCGGTTCGGACTGATGAGAAGCCGCGAGTTCCTGATGAAAGACGCGTATTCTTTTGACCGTGACAAAGAAGGCATGGATGAGAGTTACCAGGCGATGTATGACGCGTATTCGCGTGTTTTCACCAGAGTGGGCCTGACGTTCCGCGCAGTCGAGGCGGATTCCGGTGCGATCGGCGGCAATGCCTCCCATGAGTTTACAGCGCTGGCGGAAAACGGCGAGAGCAGCATTGTTTACTGTGATCACTGTGATATGGCCGCGACGGATGAAAGGGCGGAACTGCGGGATGACCCGCCTTCCCCGGAAAGTGAGGCACTGAAGGAACTGACCGAAGTGGAAACGCCGGGTACAAAAACCATCGAGCTGGTGGCGGATTATCTGGGGCTGGACCAGAAGCAGACCATCAAGGCGCTTCTTTATGAGACCTATGATGACGATGGCAGCGTCAACGGGTATGTGGCAGCGTTTATCCGCGGTGACCGTCAGGCCAACCTGGTCAAGCTGGTCAATGCCCTGGATATCCCGGAGCACGCGATCGCGTTCGCGGATGAGGTGAAGATGGCGGAAGCCACCGGCTGTGTGGCCGGATTTACCGGTCCGGTCGGCCTGAAAAACTGCACGATCGTTGCGGACACCGAGATTGTAGGACTCAAAAATCTCTGCGCCGGTGCCAACAAAGAAAACTATCATCTGCTGAACGTCAACTACGGCAGGGATTATACCGCGGATATCGTGACAAACTTCAAGCTGATCGAGGAAGGTGATCCGTGTCCGGTCTGCGGTGCTCCGGTGAAGTTTACCCGTGGCATCGAAGTCGGACAGGTCTTTAAGCTCGGTACCAAGTACAGCGCGCCGATGGGAGCCGTCTACAAGGATGAAAACATGCAGGAGCACGACATAGAAATGGGCTGCTACGGCATCGGTGTCAGCCGGACGATGGCCGCGATCGTGGAGCAGTATCATGATGACGATGGAATCCTGTGGCCGGTACCGGTGGCACCATATCATGTCATCATTACTGTCATGAAGATCAAAGATGAAGAGCAGATGGCGCTGGCGGAGCGGATGGAAAAGGAACTGACGGCCCAGGGCATTGAAACTGTGGTGGATGACCGTGATGAGCGTCCGGGTGTCAAGTTCAAGGATGCCGATCTGATCGGGATTCCGGTCCGGATCACTGTGGGCAGGAGAGCCGAAGAAGGTGTCGTCGAATACAAGCTGAGAAAAGAAGCGGACAAGGTGGAACTCTCCGCGGAGGACGCGGTGGCACAGGCGGCAGCATACATTCAGAGTGAGCTGGCGGCGCATTCCCATGAAGCAGTGATGGGAAAATAATCGCCGTCCTTCACGTAAATCGGAAAGGCAGCGCGGATGCATTGCTTTTCCGAAGAAGAATGGTATAAAATGTTTGACAGCCGGTGAAACTGTCAATGAATAAAGAAGGCGTAATATTATCTTTTATTGGAGGTAACATGAAAAAATTTACAATTGAAATGGAAGACGGCGGCATCATGACGGGAGAGCTTTATCCGGAAAGAGCGCCAATCACAGTACAGAATTTCGAAGAACTCGCGAACAAAGGCTTCTATGACGGCCTGATTTTCCACAGAGTCATTCCTGGATTCATGATCCAGGGCGGCGACCCGGAGGGCACTGGAATGGGCGGTTCCGGCAAGAGGATCAAGGGCGAGTTCCTGGCAAACGGAATTCCGAATCCTCTGAAGCACACCAGAGGCGTTCTTTCCATGGCACGTTCCATGGCCAAGGATTCTGCCAGCTCCCAGTTCTTTATCATGGTCGCGGACGCGCCGCACCTTGACGGGCAGTATGCTGCTTTCGGCAAGGTCCTGGAAGGGATGGAAACGGCTGACGCGATTGTCGATGTGGGTCAGGACTACAACGACCGTCCGATCAAAGAGCAGAAAATGAAGAGCATCCGTGTCGAGGACGTAGAATAAGAAAAATACAACCTGGTCCGGCAGGACCGGAGACGATCTGGAATGATCGTGCCCGGTATTCCGGGCGAAGAACTGTATGAGGGAGGCAGGCACCGGAGGAAGGTGTCTGCCCTTTTTCGATGAAGGAGGTTTCTGATGTGGGAGATTTATGACAGGCTGATTGAAGGGATTCCGGAGGATCTGCGGATCACCTCCTGTGTATCCGGAAGCAACTGGAGTATGGTCCGTGCCGGGGAGCGCTGCGGTACTGCCATGACGGTGACGGGGCACAACGCGGTGGACAGACTGCCGATTGACGTGAAAAACGCGACACTGAAGGAAACCGCGGTACTGGCCAAATCCTGGAATTTCCGTCTGGCGACCATCGGGATGGCGGCGATCAATGCCTGGTACAACACGATGGACAATGCCAGGGCGCTGGGACATACCGATCAGAAGGACGAACACGGTATGAACGCGTTTGACTACATGGTGGAGAGCCTGGCCGGGAAGAAAGTGACGATGATCGGCCATTTCCCGAATATTGAGCGTCTGACGGAAGGAAAAGCAGAGGTACGGATCCTGGAGAGGGAGCCTTCCGGCGCGGATTATCCGGATTCCGCCTGCGAGTACCTGCTTCCGGAAAGCGACGCGGTGATCATTACCGGCAGCGCGTTTACCAATAAAACCATGCCGCGGCTGCTGGAACTGTCGAAAAACGCCATGACCTGCGTGGTCGGGCCGACGACTCCGGTCAGCAGTATTCTGTTTGATTACGGTGTGGATCTGATCAGCGGTTTCTGCAGCCTGGATCCGGATGAGACGGAGAGCGCGGTCTGCCAGGGGATCCGCCGCGGCCTGTTCCGTACCGGTACGATGGTGAACTGCGAGCGGAAATAAACAACGCTTGTCATGGTGGCAGATTCGTTTTACAATAGTCTCGATTAAGGATCAGAAATCCGGAGATTCCGGAGAAAGGATGAGGATAATGAAAGCAGCAGTAAAATCAAAGGATTGCTGGGGCTGCGGCTACTGCGCGGCTACCTGCCCGGAAGTTTTTAAAATTGATGACAAAGATGGAAAAGCGCATGTCCACGCGTTCCCGACGGAAGCGAACGCGCAGCTGGCAAAGGATGTCAGTGAGGCATGTCCGGCAAAAGTCATTGATGTCTGGGAAGACTGAGTCTGTCAGGCACTGTACGACGGAAACAGAAAGCCCTTCCCTGTGGGTGGTCCCGCGGGGAGGGGCTTTTCCTGTCAGTGATATCCGGGGATCAGATGATTGAAGTAGCTTTTCACCCTTCCGGATTCGTTGACGAAAAAACGGCAGTGAACTATAATATCCATATTATATGTTTTGAGAAATAACAGGGGGCTCAGGTGGACTATATCAAAGAAATATTTAACGTGGGAGATGACGTGCTTCGCACCGTGACCTCCGCGATCGAAAATAATGACTTCAGCAATCTCTCCGCTGACCTGAAGATCCGTTTCGGGGAATTCGCGGAGGATGTCAGGGAAGATGCCCAGATGCGGATCGGCGGGACCCGGGCCAGACGTTCCACTTACGACAGGACGACATACTGGTATGATCCGGATACCGGGGAGAGCGGCGCGTCCAGGGGAAATCCTCCGGGAACTGCGCAGGAGCAGCCCCGCTTCAGCAGGACACCGGCAGGCACCTATCCATCCCGGTACAGCCAGCGGACACAGACTCCTTTTCGTCAGAAATTTTTCGGAAAAGGCGGAGCAATCGCAAAATTTATCTCGGGAATTATCGGAACCGCGTGCTTTCTGCCGGTTTCCATCGGGATGTTTATCATGATGCTGATGGGAGACACATCGGGCCTGATCGCGTTTTTCACGATGCTGCCGTTTACCGCGGGATCGCTCTGGCTGCTGGTGAGCGGAAATCAGAGACGCAAACTGGTCGATGTGTATAATCGTTACGCGGAAATTATCGGTCCGGCAGAGTACTATTCCATAGAGGATCTGGCTACATATGCCGGAACCAGCGAGGAAGAAGCCGTCCGCCAGATCGAGAAGATGATGAAAAGCAACATGCTGCCGCAGGGGAAATTTGACCAGAACCAGACCACGCTGATGCTGACGCCACGCGTCTGGAAGCAGTATCAGGCAGCGGAAAATGCGCGCCGGAAACGGGAACTCGAACAGGAGAAGGGCGCAGATCAGGAGGCGGCTCGTGCGGAAGCCAGCGAGGGAAATACCATCCTGGAAGAAGGCAACGCGTTTGTCCGGAAAATCCGCCGGTATAACGACCTGATCCCGGACCCGGAGATGTCCGCGAAACTGTCCCGGCTGGAAGGGATCATGCAGAGGATTTTTCATCAGCTGGAAAAAGACCCGGACAGCGCCCCGGATCTCCATAAACTCATGAACTACTATCTGCCGACAGTGGACAAGCTGGTGCAGGCCTATACCGAGCTGGACAGCCACCCGGCGGGCAGTGAAAATATCGACCGTACACGCAGGGAAATCGAGGAAGCGGTGGATACGGTCAATGTCGCGTTTGAAAATCTGTTCAACGACCTGTTCCAGGACACAGCCTGGGATATTTCCTCGGATATCTCGGTCATGAAAACCATGATGAAACAGGACGGACTGATGGAAAAGACACATTAAGGAAGGTATGTAGAGGACATGGATGAAAAATTACAGGAAATGAAAGTCGAAGCGCCGGTTCTTTCCTTTGATACAGTGACCGCGGAACCGGCCCCGGTGGAAATGACACTGACACAGCCCCAGGCGCAGCCGAAGCAGGAAATCGTCCTTACCCCGGAAGAACAGCAGCAGGTGGATTCGTTCGTCAGCCAGATTGATCTGAGAAATACCCAGGCCATCATGAACTACGGGACCGGGACTCAGAAAAAAATCGCGGATTTTTCCCAGAAAGCCCTGGATAATGTCCGTACCTCCGACCTGGGGGATACCGGAAAAATGATCAGCAGCCTGGTCGTGCAGCTGAAAAATTTTGACATTGAGGATGAAGAAAAGGGGCTGGCGGCGTTTTTCAAAAAGAAAAAGAACAAAGCGCAGATGCTGAAGGCGCAGTACAGCCAGATCGAGACCAATGTCACTGAGATCAAAAACGAGCTGGAGAAGCGGCAGATCCAGCTGATGAAGGATTCCGCGCTGATGGACCGGATGTACGAGATGAATCTCAGCTATTTTAAGGAGCTGACCATGTATATCCTGGCCGGGAAGGAAAAACTCCGTCTGACCAGGGAAACAGAACTGCGGGAAATGCAGGAGAAAGCGGCTGCTTCCGGACTGGCGGAGGATGCCCAGGCAGCCAGGGATCTGGCAGATCTCTGTGACCGCTTTGAAAAAAAGCTTTACGATCTGGAAGTCACCAGGACCATCGCCCTGCAGACAGGTCCCCAGATCCGTATGGTACAGGCATCCAATACCGTGATGGCAGAAAAAATCCAGTCAACCATCGTGAATACGATCCCGCTCTGGAAAAACCAGATGGTCATCGCCATGGGCGTGGAGCATTCCCTGCAGGCCGCGAAGGCACAGAGGGAGGTCAGTGATATGACCAATCAGCTTCTGAAGAAAAACGCGGACGCGCTGAAGATGGCGACCGTTGAGAGTGTCAAAGAATCCGAACGTGGCATTGTGGATATGGAAACCCTGCGTCACACCAACGAAGCGCTGATTTCCACGCTGGATGAGGTCATGGCGATTCAGGAAGATGGCAGGGCAAAGCGTCTGGCAGCGGAACAGGAACTGGCGGATATTGAAAACCAGCTGAGGGACAAGATGCTGCAGCTGGCCAGAAAACAGCCGGGGTCCGCAACGTCATAACATACCCGGCCGCGGCCGGGAGCCGTCGCTGGCAACAGAATACAGGAACTGAGATTCCATTACCGTTTCCAGCAGGAATCCCTGTCGGAAACGGTATTTTTATA
>CAMNJG010000033.1 GCA_946541285.1 uncultured Clostridia bacterium | reverse complement strand
GCATATACTTCGGACAGCCTGCATCATCAACTTCGACGGGGAGTTGATGAGCAGACACTGACTATAACCATGAAATTTATAAAATAAATAAAATTAACTTAAATAAAATAAAAGAAAACTGTATAATCAGCAGGCAAATTATTTTTCTGCCATTAATACAAATGCTATAGCCTGTAAGCTATGGATTTAAAAAAAGCTATAGGAAATTCGTAATCATTAAATGTTGTCGATCGTTAATTATAAAATTATAATTTAACTGTTGCTTAAAGGGAGGATTTCAAATGAATGACCGGTTGCTGAAGATCTTTACCGTTGTGTATGAAAAACAGAATATGACACTGGCTTCAGAGGCGCTTTTCATCTCACAGCCATCCGTCAGTAATGCCATTAAGGAACTTGAAGAGTTTTACAACATCAAACTTTTTGAGAGATATCCCAAAAAACTGTATCCCACTCAGGAAGGCGAGATTCTGTACAATTACGGCACACAGATCCTGGGGTTATATGAGCAGATTCACCGGGAGTTCCTTCTGATGAGTGAATATGGCCACATTTCAGTGGGAGCGAATATTACAGCCGGGACGATGATGATGCAGACATATATTGACGCTTTCCATAAAATGTACCCGGACGTCAGAGTGAAGGTCGTGGTAGCCGGGTCTGCGGAATTGTCCAGGATGCTGTTGGAGAACGAACTGGATCTGGCATTGATGGATGATTTGTATTACGAGAAAGGTCTCGTACAGAAACCTTTTTATCAGGATCGGATCGTGCTGGTCGCCTCCCCGGGACACCCTCTGGCAAAGAGGAAACGGCTGAAGCTGGAAAACCTGGCAGAAGAAAATTTCCTCCTGCGGTCAAAGGGGGTTGGAGCGCGTGATCAGTTCGATTATCTGATGAAGCGTAATGGTCATATCATTGAGCCTCTTTGGGAGTCTGCCAATACAAAAGCTCTGGTGAACGCGGCCAGGGCGGGTTATGGCATCGCGGTCCTCCCTTATCTTATGGTAAAAAAAGATATCGAGGAAGGCAGCGTTGTACAGTTGAACGTGAAAGATCCGTCGCTTAACAGAAGCCTCAATATTACGTATTCCAGAAATAAAGTTTTTAATAACTGGATAAAATATTTTATAAAGGTTGTGAATACTATCAGTATCGAGGAGGATGAACTGTGATGGAAAGAAGAGGAAAAACGCCGGGGAGACGGATTTCCGCGCCGGCCTGTCTGATCCTGGTCTTCTTTCTTCTGAGCAGTGTCATGCTTTCAGGATGCCGACGGAGTGAGGTGCTGGAACAGAAAATCTATACAGATCACCAGGAGACGGACTGGCAGAATGAAACGAAAGAAAAAGAAAACAAAGAAGACAATCCGCACCAGGATCAGGAGATTACTTCCAAAATGGAAACGCCGGACGCGCAGACGGAACGGAACCAGACAGACAGCCTGTCCGCGCAGGGATCCGGAGATACCGGCTCCACACCCCGGCCTGAGTATTCAGAAAATGCCGCGCCGGAAGGAGAAACACCGGAATCTGCGGAAGGGACAGAGCAGGGAACGGACACCGCTCCTGCGGGGATCGAAGAGACAGCCGGGATCATGCCGGCTGCATCCGGTGATACACAGGCTGTCGAAGAAAACGGGGAACCGGTAGTCATCCCGGACAGTTACAGTAAAGTGGCGGCAGTCGGTCCAGCAGCCGTGTTTGTGGAAATACTGGGTGGTCCGGGCAGGCTGAAGGCATCGTCCGCGGATTTCACCGGCAGCAGTCTGGCTGTGAAACTGTTCACGGATCTGGGAGAAGTGCAGACCCTCTGGAGCGGTGACGGAAGCGCGGCAGTTGCAGATGAAAACCTGGAGCAGCTGATCCGGCTCCTGACAGCGGACAGCAGCGGAAAAGGCACCTGTCTTTATGATGAGGGGTCGCTTACCGGAGAACAGGTTCACATGCTGAACAATGCCGGAATTGACACGTATCCGGTCAGTCTTGCGCAGAACAGTTCCGGAATGTATAAGGATCAGGTCGTAGCGATCGGGAAAATCCTCGGAGGAGAGGCTGAGCAGAGAGCCAGGGAGTACTGCGAATGGTATGACCGTGTGCTGCGTACTGCGGAATCCTGCAGGCCGGAGGCAGCGAAATACACTCTGTATCTTTCCGGCTGGGACAGTTCGGCTTCCTGGCAGGTGGCTGACCGGAGCGGGTCGGGCCTGGCAATTGCCCCGTCCAAATCAAACATCAGGCTGTTTAATGAATACCTCAGTACGGCCGGTGTGGAGAACCGGGTGAGTTCTGTGGCAGGTGAGTATGGCCAGGCGCGAAGATGGTATGTCAGCCCGCTTCTGGGAAATGGTGTTTATACCGTGAATCTGACCGGGACCATGGCAGAGGAATTAAAGGATGATGAGCAGAACAAGCTGACTTCTGTCTTTACAGAGGGAATCTATCTCGGCAGTCCTTCCGGGGAATTCCCTTCGGTGATCGCGGCAGACCGCTTTACCGCGCAGAATCTTTCAGAAGAACGATTGCGGGATGGACTGTGGAAAAATTACGGCCTCCAGTCGGCAGCAGAAAGTACACCGGATTACGGTATGCTCATCGGATCGTCAATGGTAAGAAGCACGGTCCATGGAGAGTATGACATCCTGACGCTGCCGCGGGGAATCACCGGGAACTGGGCATCCGGTACGCCGGAGGCGGTATTGTCCTCCATGTGGGCGGCCGGTCATTTTGGCGGTACTGTCAGTGAAAATGATGTGCGCCAGCAGCTGGCATCTTTTTATGAAACCTTCTGCGGGGCAGCGCTCACGGACAGTGAACTCAGCAGTCTGCTTGAGGGATGACCTGTCCCGGCGCACGTCGGAGATCAGCAGAGAAAGGAAATTCCGGTGAGGAATGATCATATCAGGACAGATAAAATTCAGATCAGACGGTCGGAAACTTCATCTGATGTGGAGAGACTGAAAGCGGAACGTGAAAAAACCAGGAAGTTTAAAAAAGGAAACCGGATGATGGTGGTACTGGGGGCTGTCCTCATCCTGGTGTTCTTCTTTTCCACTGCTCTGTTTGTCACTGTGAGTCGGGAGCATTTCCATCCGGCTTATCTGATGGAGCTTTCCCGGGCGCAGATGATGAGGTTTTTCAATTTTATCACCGGGGCAGGCGCAGAGGGAGGAATCCAGTTTATCACCTGCCGCAATGTTATGATTGTCATGGCGGGGGCCTGTCTGGCGGCAAGCGGGGCTGTTTACCAGGGAGTTTTCAAAAATATCCTGGCTTCCCCGACAACGCTTGGGGTGATGTCAGGCGGGAGTCTGGGAAATATCCTGTACGCTTTGTTATTTGTTTCTCTGTCCCCGGTTTCAGCAAAACTCAGTGACCTGTCCGCGTCGTCCCTGAGTGAAATACCTCTGCTGGACCGGAACCTCCAGTCATTTATGGTCCTGCTCGGGTGTTTTATGGCAGTACTGACTGTCGTTGGCATTACACTGATACTGGGCAGGGGCAGGATCCGTTCGGATCATCTGATCATCACCGGGATCATTTTTTCTTCCATAATCGGGAGTTTCAGCAGTCTGGTGCAGTATTACCTAATCGAGCGCAATCCGGCAGATCCGAGGATTGATATCATCCGGAGCATGACCATGGGCGGGTTCGGTAATACGTATAAACCGGATCAGATGATGCTGATGCTGGGATTCCTGGCACCCTGTGTCTGTGCCCTGATGAGTGTGGCAGGCAGGATGGATATTCTGGCTCTTGGGGATGAGCAGGCGGCGACAATGGGACTGAATGTGGTGTTTTTCAGAAATCTCATCATTGCGGTCAATACGGTTATGACGGCGGTGATTATCGCGTTCTGTGGACAGATTGGTTTTATAGGCTTTATCATTCCACTGGCAGCGCGCAGGCTGGTGGGGCCGCGTTTCCGCCGGCTTCTCCCGGCGTCCATGCTGATGGGCGCGACACTGCTCCTGATCATCTATGATATCGCGCATCTGATTTCGATGACTGCTTACATGAATGTACTGACAAGTGCCCTGGGCAGTATCGTTATGGTCATTGCGCTGATCAGAGGAGGAGGCGTATCACGTGCGGATTAGGACAGGAAATCAGAGGATTCAGAAAACAGGCGCGCGTTTTTCAGTTTTCCCGGTACTCATCCTGCTGGCTGTGTTTCTGTTCAGCCTGTGTTTTAAAGTATCCGAACCGGGGATGATCCCGGTCCAGGCGATGTCAAATCTGTGGACAGCTGTCCGACTCAAAATCGCGGAACTGCTCCATCAGCCGATGGCGCTGGACCGTTTTGAGATTATCAGGGAGCAGGATTTTTACTATGAAACGATCCGGAGACTGAAAAATTCATTTGTAACACTCCTGTCCGGCGCGGCAGTCTGTGCCGGTGGCGCCGTATTTCAGACGATGTTCCGGAATCCCCTGGCCTCGCCCAATATCCTCGGCATATCAACAGGCGTGAATCTGGGAACCATCCTGTTCCTGTACCTGTTTCCGACTACAGCGATGGGGATGCTGGAGCAGCGCTATCTTTACTGCTTTATTTCGGCAGGAATCCTGGTAGGAATCACAATGCTTGCAGGGTGGGCCGCCGGGCGGAAACTGGGAAATTTCTCCGTCATGGATATGCTGGTGGTCGGCGCGGTTATCAGCCAGTTCGGCAGTGTCGTTACCATGTATCTTCAGTTCCGGCTGGAGGAAATCGATGTAAACCTGCTGACGTCTTATCAGGAAATTTCCATGGGAATCTATGTCCTGACCGATACAAAAAGTATCCTGACGTTCCTGCTGCTGATGACGGTCAGCATGGGCCCGATGTATCTGCTCCGGTACCGGCTCAACGCGACGGTTCTGGAGGATATGGATGCCCGGAGTATGGGGGTCAGTACGCATCGTCTCAGAACGGCGGGAATGCTCTGTGGGGCGGTACTGGCTGTCACTGCGCTGGTCGCGTGCGGCGATATGGGGATTCTGTCGATGGCGGTGCCTCCGGTGGTCCGCTATCTCTGCAGGGGAGCGGATTTCCGGAAAATCCTGTATTACAGTATTTGCGCGGGCAGTATCCTCCTGCTTCTTGCCAGGAGTCTCTGTTCCATGATTTTTGTGGCAGGGATGGCACTGCCGGTCAATTTCGCGATCAGTGTCCTGGTACTGCCGTTGTTTGTTTTCGCAATGTCCAGGCAAAGGAGTGTGTACGCATGAGGCTGGAAGTCAGTCATTTGTCCTGTGGTTACGGGAAAGGAAAACCACTGATAAAAGATGTTACCTTTACGGTCGGCAGCGGTGACATCTGCTGCATACTCGGCAGGAACGGCGTGGGGAAATCCACGATGTTCAAGACGCTTCTGTGCCTTCTGCCCCCGGCAGGCGGCCACATTCTGCTGGATGGTGAAGATATCACCACCTGGAAGGCAGAAAAGCTGGCGGATCATATCGCGTATGTCGCCCAGAGCCATACGCCTCCATTTCCGTATCTTGTTGAGGAAATGGTGATGCTGGGGCGTATGAACCATATCGGGGTATTTGGCAGGCCTGGCGCGAAAGACGAAAAAATCGTGGATTCCCTGATGCGTGATCTGGGGATTGACTATCTCCGGGGCAGGGCGTATACGGAGATATCCGGAGGGGAACGGCAGATGGTGATGATTGCCAGGGCGATGGCGCAGGAACCGGAGATCCTGATTCTGGATGAGCCGACAGCCAACCTTGATTACGGGAACAGGGTCATCGTACTGAATACATTGAAAAAACTTTCTTTAAACGGAATCTGCACGATTTTTACCACACATGATCCGGAACAGGCGCTTCTGCTGGATGCGCAGACAGCCATTATTATTCCCGGGGAACCGGTGGTGTTCGGGCCGTCCCGCATCGTGGTGACAGAGAAAAACCTGAAAAGCGCCTACAATACAACCATTCGAGTCGTGGAGATTATCGACGGGGAAGGAAATCCTGTCAGAGTATGCCTGCCGATGCTGAATGGCGGGATCCCCGCAGCGGATGCTGATCAGGATATTTGGAAAGAAGGAATGGGAGAGATACAGAATGAGTCAGTTGAACAGTGAAAAAATCAGAGAGCTGCCCTATATGCCGCTGGACGAAAAAAAGGCGGTGGAAGACAGCCGCCGGATGAAACTGCTGGCGGATAATATCGAGACGGTCATCGCGGGAAAACGGCGTGTGGTGGTCCTGACCGTACTGGCACTGATCGCGGAGGGACATGTCCTGATCGAAGATGTTCCGGGAACCGGAAAAACAAGCCTGGTTTCTTCACTCGCGAAATCGATTGACTGCGGTTACAGCCGGATTCAGTTTACGCCGGATGTCATGCCGTCAGATGTTACCGGCTTTTCAATCTATAATCAGAAATCAGGAGAGTTTGAGTTCCGTAAGGGCGCGGCCATGAGCAATATTGTCCTGGCTGATGAGATCAACCGGGCCAGTGCGAAAACGCAGTCCGCCATGCTGGAAATCATGGAGGAAAAGCAGGTCACGGTCGATTCCCATACCTATCGCATGCAGAAACCATACATGGTACTGGCGACGCAGAACCCGATTGAGCAGCTTGGGACTTATCAGCTGCCGGAAGCACAGATTGACCGTTTTATGATGAAATATTCCATCGGTTATCCTTCTTTCGCGGATGAAGTACGGGTCATCATGACCGGGGAGCAGGCAAAGACGGAGATCCGTCCCTGCCTGTCACGGGAAGAGATTGTGCAGCTTATTGAAGACAGGCACCGTGTGATTGTCAGCCGGGAGATTTCCAATTATATCGTCAGCCTGATTACCGCGACGCGGAGCCACGGAGATATCCGCCTGGGGTCCTCACCCAGGGGCAGCATCGCGCTGTATGAGCTGTCCCGTTCCTACGCGCTGTTTCATGGGCGGAATTATGTCATTCCTGATGATGTCCGTTTCCTGGCGCCATATGTACTGGGGCACAGAGTCATTTTGACGCATAAGGCGCGCACGGAGAAAAAGACCGGAACCGGCGTGATTTCGGAAATTGTCAGGAATGTTGTCGTTCCGGTGGAAGCAGAGCGGACCGCTCCGGAGGCAGCCCGGAAATGAAACATGATTCAGCGGTCCATAATCTGATCCGCGGGGCAGCGGTTCTTGCTGTACTTCTGCTGCTGATCTGGCCTGCGTACTTCAGCAGCAGGATCTACGCGTGGTTTCCGTTTCTGGCGGTGCTGGTGCTTGTCAGTGTTTCCGTCATACTGACGCTGTGTACACGGCGCGGCATTTCCTCTGTTTCCGATGTCGCGGACATGGAATGTGAGCGTGGCACGTCTGTCCCGGTATCTTTGAAGATCCGTAATAATGGTTTCCTGATTTTTCCCAAAGCGGTTGCGTATCTGTATGTGTCCGATATTTACGGGGACACGGACAGTATGACTCCTGCGGTTTTTTCTTTGGCTGCGCATGGAGTGTCGGATTTTTCCTTCGATGTGCGTATGGACCACATCGGAGAATTCCGGGCAGGGATACAGTCCGCAGAACTGTATGATTTTCTGGGATTGTTTAAATTTCCCCTGAAGATCCGGGAGGAAGTGACGGTAGCGGTCCTGCCGCGCAGGAGAGAGGAACTGGATTTTGATCTGTCCGAGCAGTCAGTAACGGAGAGTATGGACCAGAAACACAGCGTGATCAGTGATGGTTTCGATTATTCCGGTGTCCGGGAGTATGCCATGGGGGATTCCATGAAGCGGATCCACTGGAAGCTTTCGGCACATTCTCCTCATTATATGACAAAACTGATGGAGAGCAGTATGCGCAATGATCTGGCGATTGTCCTGGATCCGTCCGCGCCGCCTGTGGACAGGGAAACGACAGCCAGTCTGTACGACTGTGTGGTGGAATCCGCTCTGTCCCTGGCGCGTACCGCCGCGGACCGGGAGGCGGATTACCAGGTTTATTATTATGCCAGGGATTACACAGTACACAGTCTGGTACCCCGGACGCAGGAGGATGAAAGAAAACTGGTCCGCGATATGGCAGTCATCGGTTCCAGGAAGATGGCAGAAGAAGCGGACGGCCCGGCAATCCTCCGCAGGGAAGCGATGATTTCGGGAGGGAGTTCCAATCTCATCCTGGTGACAGCGTGCCTGTATGAGGGACTGACCCGCGCGCTTACAGAAATACGCCAGCAGGGGCGGAATGTCCGCCTGGTCCTTGTCCTCCGGTACGATCTGGACAGCCGGGAGCGGGAAAGTGCCATGCTGCCGCTGAACGCGCTGAATGAATACGATATTTCCTGCAGGGTCGTCATGACAGATGCTCCGGAAGGGAAGGTTTAAAAACATGGGCGTGTATTTTAAAAATCACCTCTGGGAACTGTTGTCCTGCATCATACTCAGCGCGGCCCTTTCCCTGAATGTTTTCGCCGGTTATGAGATCACGGATCCAAAAGCGTCAGGCTGGCTGACCACCGGACTGGTCTGCGCGGTCAGCATGATGCTGCTGTTCGCGGCAGGATACAACCGCCGGACGACGGTCGCGGGCATTGCCGTGACGCTTGTCCTGCTGGTTGCGGCAGTGATTGCCATCCGGAGCTTCCATATGTCAGACGGCAGGAGGATTGACGACAACCCTGTTCTTTTCTGGCTGGTCACCATTGGGACTTCTGTGGTCTGCTACCTGCTGTCGAGGTGGCGGATTTCACTGATTATCCTTCTTACAGGAGGTTCGATCATGCTGGCAGCGTTCGGCTTCCTCAGGTATCCGGTCAGCCTTCCTGCGTTTTTCGTTTTTCTGTTTTCGGTGATCCTCCTGTACCTGCACAGGGTGTATCATGGCGCGCTGCTGTCATCCTATACCGGAAATGTCCGTTTTACAGCGTATACCGCCCAGTCCGCTGTATTTGTCCTGGTGGTGGTACTGCTTTCCGGAGCGGTCTTTGCCGGGATCATCAGGCCGCTTGATCCACCGGAACATCCCCTGAAGCTCATTACCAGGCTGCAGTCACTGGAAATTCTGCAGCAGGTGGGGGTTTCCCGGAGGACGGAGGTCAAAGATCCTGACCAGTCAACGGAGATTCAGAATGATCAGACTGAAATGAGCAGCCAGAAGAAAAACCGGGATGAGAACCGTTCTCCGCAGGAGAAGAAAGACCAGGAGGAGCAGGGAACGATCCGGCAGCAGACAGAAAAAGAAAAGGCGCAGGCAGTCAGTTATCACAGAGACCGTACCTGGCTGTATATTTCAGCTGCGTTCCTGATCCTGCTGCTGGTCGCGGCGCCTTTCCTGCTGCGCTACCTGCTGATCCGGAACTGGGAGCGGAGAGTCCGCGCGGCCGGCCCGACTGACGGTGCCGCGATGGTGTATCTGTATCTGCAGAAAAAACTGCGATACGCGGGTTTTACCAGGCCGCCGGAGATCACCCTTTACGCATACATGAAAAGCCAGCGGAGGGCGATGAAACACTTCGCGGAAGGGGCAACGGATCTTTTTACGCTGACCGGGATGTACCAGCAGATTGTTTATGGCTGCAGGGAACTGGACGAAAAAGAATTCAGGCGTTTCTGGAATGTATACACACACTTCAGAAAAAACATGAAAGAAAAAATGGGAAGATTCAGGTACGCTCTGTACTTTTTCTTTATATAAATCTCAACGCTGTTGATCACTGTAACTGTCAGACACGAAAAACATAAAAAAGAAGAATACTGTTTTTGCAGTATCATTGTTGAACACTGCGTAATGATCATGAAGGAAATAATCAGGAACTGCCGGACTGGATTTCAGCGGAATACAGGCGGCAGATCCGTGCAGGAAAACAGTTATCGTGATTAATATATTTAATATTTTTCTATCTTAACTAAGGAGGAAACAATGAAAAGTAAAACGTTTAAACGTTTGCTGACCTTCGGGCTGTCGGTCGCGGTGATGGCTTCCATGAATCTGGGCGCGTCCGCGATCACTTATGATGTACCGACGTCTCCCATGACGGTCGATGACAGTCTGATTACCTGCGCTGCCCACGCGCAGGCGGATGCCACACCGGAAATCCTCGGCCTGACCAACACGACAGACCGGGCGATGGAGGTCCCGAATGATTACAGTCTCAGTAAAGCCCAGTCGTCTGTACTGATCGGTACCTTCGGCACAGATATCAACTCGAATCCGAACCCGTATCTTTACAACTGGGCGTATAACAGCTGGGCGTCTGAGAACGGCGGGACACTGACAGACAAACATACTCTTGGTGGAATCAGCGGCCATCCGAATTCAGTTGACGCGGAAATCGTAGAAGATCTGGGAACAAGCCGCTCCCTGTATTATCGCCCGGATATCCTGGTCGGGACCGCGATGACAGGAGGCAACACACAGTCGTATCAGGATCTGGTAGCGGCCCTGCCGGAAAATACGGATGAAGATACAACGAATGATTATGATCCGTATATTGTCAACTACGCAATGACGTCCTGCACGGATTTCCTCGCGACTCTGTATGATATCGCCAATGACTGCGAAGCGATCATGAAAGCGGACAGCAGCAGGACGATGCGTTATGGAGATCCGGTGGATATCGCGAATCAGCTGACAGAGTATACGGTAGGGATCCAGAGCTATATCCTGAAGCAGCTGGCGGCCAATAACGCGGAAAAGAAGACCGTGGCGATCTTTGACCCGATCAATTCCGCTGACAACGTATTTTTCTGTGTCGACGCGGGTACCTCCACGCAGGGGACGACCACCCGTTCCAGAGTCGGGGAATTCCTTGACCAGACAACAGAAAATGTCGTACACAAGCTCGGGAAAGAAGCGACATCCAAACAGATCAATAACGCGGACAAGTATTTCTACGCGCTGAGCGCGGAAGAAATCGTCGCCAATGCGGATATTATCGTAACAGGCGGTGTCAATAACGGCGGCAACAGAAGTGAAGCGGCGATCAGAGAGATGCTGCTCGAGTATATTGATCCGGCCAATACAGAACTGGTGAATAAGCTGGAGACCATGCCGGTGATGTCCAGCAGCTTCAGTACAGTCGGTTCCATCGGCGCCAACTCGATTGAAAATCTGCTCGGTATGGCTTACTGGCCGGCATTCTGCTATCCGGAATACATTAATCCGGTATACGCGGCTACTTACTGGTATTACAATTTCTATCATGTAACAGATAACAACAAGCTGGCGACCATCATCGATTCCACCATGTCATCTGCTTCCAAACCGGATGGTGTCACAACCGATATCAGTGGTTATTCAGAAACGCAGTTCCAGGGACTGATTGATGAGGGAATGAACTACTACAACGCCAGCAAGTCCACGATCAATAACGATATCCTGGATGGTATGGCAGCCCTGCTGCAGAAGAAGAGTTCAGGAGGAAGC
>CAMNJG010000032.1 GCA_946541285.1 uncultured Clostridia bacterium | reverse complement strand
AACAGCGTCAGCTGTGAATCGCAGGTAGTTGTTATACTTAGAGACCTAACCCGATAAACAACGTCAGTTGTTCATCGCAGGTAGGTCTGATGCAAAGGCGACCCGCGAACGAAGTGAGTGGAATGTCGCCGACTGCTAAAGCGACCCACGACTGCCTGCAGGAGTGGCGAGCCGCCGACAGTACAATCTTACCTGATGCAGCGTTTTTAGGATAAACTGGCCGATTGGTGAACAGTAATCTCTGACGGTTTCTGTACAGAAAAAGCCCCGCCATACAGGCGGAGCTTGGTAAAAATCGAATCCCTGCGGCTGTGTCTGAGATCAAAATACACCGCCCTGACTATAAAGACCCGTTGATATTCGCGTCGATTTTGCTGGAAATCACACTCAGTTCCTGGATTTCCTGTTCGGTCAGTCCGCGAAATACAATCTCTTCGACCTCGGAAGAAATCCTTCCCATATCCTGTCTGGCCGGAATCGATTTTTCTGTCAGGATGTTATGCGTACAGCGCCGGTCATCGGGATCCCTCCGGATCTCCAGATACCCGTTCTTCTGAAGTCTCGACAGGGACTGGGAAATATGGCCTTTTGTAAACATATTGAGTGACTGGATATCTTTTGACGTATCTTTTTCTCCCGCACTGGCAAGATAAATCAGGATCATCAGATCGATCCGGTGCAGCTGGTACTTTTTCATCAGCGGTTCTGACCGCTGTTCCAGCAGATGACGATACTGCATGCCGTAAAGCAATCGTGTGATCGGTCGTTTCACTGTTTCTCCTTCATAACACTCATATAAGCCGGCCGGATGATCTTTTCTGTACAGATCAGTTCTTCGATCCGGTGCGCGCTCCAGCCGACAATCCGGGCAATCGCGAAAATCGCCGTATACAATTCCTGCGGAATGCCCAGCATATCATAAACAAAACCACTGTAAAAATCGACATTCGGGCACACCGGCTTCGGCGTCACGGCCCGGGACATCAGCAGCTGCGGCGCCAGCTTCTCAACGGCCTGGTAAAGCTTCAGATCCTCCTGGCGTCCTTTTTCCTCCGCGAGATATTCCACATAGGATTTGAAGATCCTTTCCCTCGGATCGGAAAGTGTATAGATCGCGTGGCCGATCCCGTAAATCAGGCCCTTCCCGTCAAAAGCCTCACGCTTCAGAATTTTGTCCAGATACGCGGTGATTTCTTCTTCGTCATCATAATCCCGGACATGCTGCCGGATATCCTCCATCATTTCCATGACTTTGATATTGGCGCCGCCGTGCTTCGGTCCTTTCAGGGAAGCCATGGCCGCCGCCATCGTGGAATACGTATCGGAACCGGAAGAGGTGACGACGCGTGTCGTAAAGGTGGAATTATTACCTCCTCCGTGCTCCATGTGCAGGATCAGCGCGGCATCCAGCACTTTGGCTTCCAGTGGCGTAAACTGCATATCCGGCCGGAGCATCCGGAGGAGATTTTCCGCGGTCGAAAGCTTTGAATCCGGCTTGTGGATGTACATACTGCCTTCCATATTATAATAATTATACGCGTGATAGGAATACGCAGCCAGTACCGGCAGGCCGGCAATCAGGCGCAGGCACTGGAAAATCACGTTGTCCAGACTGGTATCCCTGGCCAGGTCATCATAGGAAGCCAGTGTCAGGATACTGCGCATCATATTATTCATGATATCGTCACTGGGTGCCTTCATGATGACATCCCGTGTGAAATTCGGCGGCAGGTGCCGGCAGTAGGACAGTGTGGAACGGAAAACCATCTCCTCTGCTTCCGTCGGCATCTCGCCGGACAGGAGCAGATAGGCGATCTTTTCCGCTTCCATGGTATCATTGTCCGGACCGGTGATCAGATCACCGATCCGGTAACCGCGATACCAGAGTTCTCCCTCGCACGGAACACGTTTCCCGTTGAGTTCTCCGGCACCGATCACTTTTGAAATATTGGTCAGTCCTGTCAGGACTCCGCGGCCTTCGGGATCTCTCAGACCCAGATTGACACCATATTCACTGTACAGGACAGGAGAGATGGCGTCATTTTTCAGTGCTGCGTCTCTAAGATAGCTCAGGCTGATCTTGTTCGTCATGGACTCCCTCCTCGATGGATTCAATTTCTCCGCTGATGACGGTATCGAGCTGTTTCATGAGCTGGAGCAGCTCAATCATATTTTCTTTTCCGAACTTGCGGATAACGGTGCCGTAGAAATTTTCGAGAGCGTTTTTCTGCTCATCCAGCTTCCTAGTGCCTTCCTCGGAAAGCATGACATAGGTTCCGTCACTGCCGTCCCCATCATGTGACCAGATCAGGAAACCTCTTCTGGTCAGGCTCTGCACCATTTTTGAAGTCTGATGGATTGATATCTGCATCCGTTCCGCCAGTTCCTTCAGATAGGTCTTTCCTTCATAAATCGAATTCTCCCGTCCGATCCTGCGGATCGTACTGAGCCCCAGATAATCACGGATACTGACATTATGAAAAAAGGTCGCTACGTCTTCCTGGTTGAATCGATGTCTTCGGAAAGTCAGCTCATTGGTCAGTTCTACGATATCTTCTGTGGTTACTTTATTCTCTTCCAATGTCGTTCTCCTTTCCAGATTGTTTAATTTTAAAATATTGCACATATACTATATAGCACATTTTCAAACACTCAAACTTTTTACAGAAAAAGTATTTTCTTAAAAATTTATGACATCGACCGTTGTTTGTGTCCCGGTTATTCTCCGATCATTTTCTTCCCATAAAAAAACCTCCTGTACGGGACAGAAGGTTTTTCATATTATAATTTCCATCTATTATCTGGCGACAAACTGCTCCAGCAGCCGGATCTGCGTGGCGTAATCCCGCCGGCCTTCCGGGAATACCGGCATCAGGGCATAACAGTGCATGGCGTCCGGTTCGATATGCATGTGCATCTTTTCTCCGGAACCGTCACGTCTGTACGCCTTCACATAAGCAGACGCATTCCCCGCGCAGGTTTCTTCTCCGTAAAAAACATAGGTTTCCGGAGCATTGCGGAAATCTCCATAAACCGGTGACAGCGCGTGATCCGGAACAGGCTCCCCGAAGTGGACCGCCAGTTCCTTCAGCTGCTCAATGGCAGACAGGCTGACTCTCGGATCCCTCTCCGCATAATAGCGCATAATCTCCCAGTCTTCTTCTGAAGCCGGGACACCGCCAGGTGAATGGGCAATCAGCAGACCGGGCATCGCTACCGGCTCCGGATGGCGGTTATTCCGGTTGACAACCTGAAACGCGAGAAATCCTCCGAAATCCCCTCCGATCACCGCGATGTTTTCTCCCCCATAGAGCTTCACCATTTTCCGGTACGTCCGGTAAATCACTTCAATAGTCCTGTTAATCGAAACTTCCGTCACTGAAGGATAAACCGGGTACCAGACATCGACACCGATACGCTTCCCGTATCCTCTGGCGGCAGACACTTCCGGCTTCCATTCATTCCGGATGCCACCATGAAGATAGAGAATGGCCTTCTTTTTATTGATCTTCATATGTCTGGGACGGATAATCAGGCATGGATACCCGGCCAGGCGGACTTCCCGGTAATGCGCTTTCCGGTCCCTGGGCACGCTGAAACTGTGTTGTCTGTTGTATTTCTGCGCTTTCTGGAGCATCTGTTCCAGTTCTCCGGTTTCCGAAGAGACCAGTCCCGCTTTTCCCGCAAGCCTGAGAGCGGCCAGCGACGTTTTCTGTAATATGCTCATGCTTATCCCTCAGTTTTCAATTGATCCAGAACCTGTACGATCATGACTTTCCCGGCAATATAACTTCCTGTATTTTTGTCAGATACAGAGATTATAATGCATTCTCCGCCTGCAGTAAATTTAGGAAGTGTGCGCAAATAACCTTTACAGTTTGCGCCGAATATTTTTTCGAGTGCAAGGAAAAAAACGCAGACGATGCGGGCATCGGCAAGGCTTTTTGACGAAGCAATCGGGAAAATAGGCAAGCAGGATGTACAGGTTATTCATGCACAGTTCCATATTTCAGTCTCTGCAAAAAACTGCCGCTGAGATGTCCTCACGCGGCAGTTCATCATCATTTTATTTCAGCAGTTCTTCCGCTTTCGCGAACGCGTCTCCGATTTTTGAAGCGTCCTTCGCGCCGGCCTGGGCCATATTGGCTTTCCCGCCGCCGCCGCCACCGGCCGCTTTCGCGATTTCCTTGATGAGTTTTCCGGCGTGGTATCCGTTTTCGACCAGTTCATCGGATACCGATACCAGGAAGGTCACCCTGCCATCGTTGACAGCAGCGAGGACATTGATGATCCCTTTGGATTTCGCCTTCAGCTGGTCGGAAAGATCTCTCAGTTCATCGATACCGATTCCCTCGAACTGTGCTGTGATCAGCTTCACACCGTTAATTTCCTTCGCGCCGCTGATCAGTTCCTCTGCCGAACTGCCCATGGACTTCTTTTTCAGTTCCTCAAGCTCTTTTTTCAGCGCCCTGAGTTCGTCATTCAGAGCTGCAGCGCGGCTGACGAGATTCGCCGGCTGGGTTTTGAGTTCCGCGGCAGTCTCCGCGATCAGTTTCTCATCTTCTCTGAGGGCCTGCGTCACACCGTCACCGGTAATCGCTTCGATTCTGCGGACACCTGCTGCCACGCCGCTTTCGCTGGTGATTTTCACCGCGCCGATCAGGCCGGCATTGGCTACATGCGTACCTCCGCAGAATTCTTTACTGAATTCACCGATGGAAACCACCCTGACTTCCTCTGAGTATTTATCGTCAAACAGCGCGGTGGCACCGGTTTCCCTGGCTTCCTCCAGGGACAGCACCTCCGTGTCCACAGCCTGGAACTTCGCGATTTCTTCATTGGCCAGATCTTCAATCTGCTGGATCTCCTCCGGAGAAACTGCTTCAAAATGCGTAAAGTCGAAGCGCAGACCTTCCGGGCTTACCAGAGAACCTGCCTGGGATACATGGTCTCCGAGAACTTTCTTCAGCGCAGCGTGCAGGATATGCGTCGCTGTATGGTTGCGGGCTGTCCGGTGTCTGTAAAGTGGATCCACCTCAGCCGTAACAGACGCTCCCGATACCACACTTCCCTTTTCCACCGTTACCTGATGGACATAGAAATCCTTGGCTTTGACCGTATTATCGACTCTCAGTACAGCATCTCCACAGCGGATCACGCCCTGGTCGCCAACCTGACCGCCCATTTCCGCGTAGAAAGGAGTACGGTCGAGAATCACGGCTCCGCTCTGTCCTTCCCCGATGGATTCCACCTGGTTCCGGTCCGCGAAAATCGCTTCCACCTTTGCTTCGGTCGTCAGTTCTGTGTAGCCTGTAAAGACGGTGGCATCTCCCGAATTAAAGAATCCGATATTTTCATCCTGCCATGCCACCTCATCATCAGACTTCCTGGCGTTTCTGGCCATTTCCTTCTGTTTTTCCATCAGTTCGCTGAACGCGTCCTCATCCGCTGAGAACTGGTGCTCCGCGAGAATTTCGTTGGTCAGCTCAATCGGGAATCCGTAGGTATCATACAGTTTGAAAGCTTTTTCGCCGTCCAGGACCGTGCCACCACTGGCTTTCAGCTCCTCAATGTACGTATTGATAATGCTCATGCCCATATCAATGGTGGCATTGAATTTTTCTTCCTCGATTGAGACAATCTTCTTGATATAATCCTGATTCTTTACCAGTTCCGGATAGGCGTCACCGGATACTTCCACGACATAGTCCACCAGTCCGGAAAGGAACGGTTCGTTGACACCCAGCAGCTTGCCATGTCTGGCCGCTCTTCTCAGCAGTCTTCTGAGGATATAGCCGCGCCCTTCGTTGCTTGGCAGGATACCGTCACTGATCATAAAGGTGACGGAACGGACATGGTCGGTAATGATTCTCAGGGAGACATCTTCCTTCGCCTTGCCGTGCTGATAAGCAACTCCGGTTACTTTGACTACCTGGTCCAGTATGTGCTGGATGGTGTCAATGGCAAAGATGGAATCGGTTTCCTGCATGACACAGGCCATCCGTTCCAGCCCCATCCCGGTATCAATATTCGGATGGGCCAGTGGCGTGTAATTGCCTTCCTCGTCACGGTTGAACTGCGTAAATACATGGTTCCAGAACTCAATGTACCGGTCACAGTCACAGCCCGGTTTACAGTCCGGCTTTCCGCAGCCATACTTTTCGCCTCTGTCAAAATAGATTTCGGAGCACGGGCCACATGGTCCGATCCCGATTTCCCAGAAATTATCGTCCTTTCCCAGACGCACAATCCGTTCTTCCGGGATGCCGATCTTGTTTTTCCAGATGTCATAGGCTTCGTCATCATCCAGGTAAATGGTCGCCCAGATCCGGTCTTCCGGCAGCTTCAGTACCTGTGTGATGAATTCCCAGCCCCATTCCAGGGATTTTTCCTTGAAGTAGTCGCCGAAAGAGAAATTCCCCATCATTTCAAAGAATGTGCCATGACGATCCGTATAGCCGATGTTGTCGATATCCCCTGTACGGATGCATTTCTGACATGTTGTCATTCTTTTGGACGGCGGCGTTTTGAGCCCGGAAAAATACGGCTTCAGCGGTGCCATGCCGGAATTAATAAGCATAAGGCTCTTATCGTGATCCGGTACGAGAGGAAAACTCTCATGAATCAGATGCTCCTTACTTTCAAAAAATTTGAGAAACAGCGTTCGTATCTCGTTAAGTCCGAGCTTTTCCATATACTGTGACCTCCTGTCGGTCTGCTCATCCGCTGCCATGGCATCTCTCCGGAACTGCTGATACGGCGTACTCCGTACGGTTCCTAAGAAAAAGACCCGTCACACGGGACGAGTCTGTCATCGGGATGCGGCACACCCTGTATTTCTGCTATGATTTCTTATGCATATACGATTTAAATAGACTTGATCATTATACATAACTGAAAACATGAGTGTCAACAATTATTAAGGATTTTATGAAGAGATTCGTATTTTTATATTGCAAAATCCGGATAAAATGATTATAATAATTTTTGTGACATGCGGGTATAGTTTATCGGTAGAACACGGCCTTCCCAAGGCTGTAAGGAGGGTTCGACTCCCTTTACCCGCTCCATGTTCCGATCCCCTGCTCTGAAGAGCGGGGGATTTTTTGTTAACGTAGCCGGCTACGTTAACGTCAGTACTTCGTCAGGCCGTGAACAGTAATATTTCTTCTTTCCTGATCCATCGGGCCGGCAATGCTTTCAAAAAAACGGATCCCGGCTTCCCGGCACCCGCTTTTTCCTTCTTAACGATCCTTTGATTTCCGTCCCGGATCACTTCAGCCCCAGGACTTCCTCCGCGATTTCCACCGCGTCATCGATACATCCCGGACAGGATCTCAGAACCGTTCCTGTTTTGACACCTTTCAGGTCCGCGCAGATCACGGATCCGTTTTTCTGACGGAACTTTTCATTGATCTGGCGGGCCAGCGCGTAAGTACCGGCTTTGGTCTTACCCTTCCTGGACAGATCGCTGTTTTTCATGCCTGCAGCTGCCACCGCGCCGGAGACTGCTCCGCAGGTACACTCCATATTGCCCATTCCCAGGCCCAGCCCTTCTGTGAGCCGGTAGACTTCATCTGCGTCAAATCCAAAGTCCTCTGCGAACACACACGCTACCGACTGCGCGCAATTATATCCGCTGGCGTGAAGCACAGCGGCACGTTCTTTTCTGTCTGCCATTTTTTCACCTGTTTTCTTTCTCAGTGACACCGTATTCAGAATATTATACACAGGAAGCAGGAACATGGACACAGAAAAGTCATGTTAGTTTCAAATAATCTTTTCCCGTTTCACACCATCAATCTCCACCAGCTCGTCTCCCACGTAACGGAGTTTCAGGGAGCCGAAATCCCTGCCTTCCATCAGTTCCTTCAGGAACAGCCGGTCGCCTTCCCACAGGTTTAATTCCAGGATCTTTTCTTTGGGAATCCATTCCAGTTCCCCTTCATCGCAGTCGGTCAGCTCTCCTTCAAATTCATCCGCCGTATACAGGAACATGTATTCGGTCTGCCAGCGGTCGGAGATGAAGGTCACGACGCCATGAAAATGCCAGGACCGCAGGGTCAGGCCGGTTTCTTCCTTCGCTTCCCGGAGCAGGCAGTCCACCGGGCTTTCATCCTCCTCGAAATGACCGCCGATGCCGATCCACTTTTCTTTATTGATATCGTTTTCCTTCGCGGTACGGTGCAGCATCAGATACGCGCCGTCTTTTTCTATATAACAGAGGGTTGTCAGGTTTGTCATAAAACTTCTCCTATATATCCTTATATGCCCACTGAATGGTTACAGGTCAGCAATTCGCTTCTGACATACTCCAGCTCCCGTCATTTCCACCTGTACCGGATCAGCGGCAGTGACAGAAGCAGGATCAGTCCCACTTCTCAAGCCCGAGACGATCGCTTTTTTCCGTAGCGTAATAAAAATTATAGTTCATCTGATACATGGTCGCCAGGTCATCATCCGGACAGATCACCCGGATTCTTTCCGGGGTGTCATGCTCTGCCAGGTAATCGATAATGGTTCCCTCCTGGAAGATGATTTTCTGGATGGAATCCGCGTTGGTCTCCGCAGGGGTAATCGCTTTGAAATACACTTCCCCTTCCTGATTTCCCGCGTCTTCCAGTACTTCTTTCAGCAGCTCCTCGAAATTTTTCCGCACCAGCTGATTTTCCGGAAGATCAATGGCGTTTTCATAGAGCTCGCCGTTATTCACAATGACATCAAATCGGTTTTTACTTTCCATGCTCGTTTTCCTCCTGCTGATAACTTCTGATAAACTGATGATGTCCCTCAATGGACTCAAAAACTCTGATTTCACAGTTTTTCGGTTTCGGACGCCACATCAGGCCGTTCCGGCGGTCGGCCAGATAACCGCTCAGGGCACGCATAATCCCCCCATGACAGGAGATCAGGACATTGTCGTAATCTTTCTGCTCCAGTTCTTTCAGAAATGAAGCACTGCGCGCTCTCATGGAGCGGGTACTCTCCACGGTTGCCGGTGGCGGAAACAGCTCCGGCAGAGCCCAGTAGGCAGTCATCGCCAGTCCCATGGCTTCGAACTTCCTCTGTTCATATTTTCCGAAATCAACTTCGATGAGCCGCTGGTCGATCAGGATTTCCTCCCTGTCAACATTCCCGATGATGGCACCGGTCGTAATCGCGCGATCCAGGGGACTGGCATATACGGCGTCGAACGTCACGTCTCCAATCAGCCGGCGGGCATTCCGGGCCTGACGGATGCCCGTCTGATTCAGGGGCTCATCGGTCAGTCCCTGCATTCTTTTTTCATAATTCAGTCTCGTCTGACCATGTCTGGCGATCCATATTTTCATAATGTTCTGTTCTTTCTGTGTTCCCGGGTTTCCTGCTGATACACGAATATTGCATGTTTTTTTATTATAACAAAAAACATGTCCATATAAAAAGCAGGGCTGCAGATTTACACAGCCCCGCCTCAGGGAAATTCTCTTTTATTCTTCTTCAAAGACAAACTCAAAATCTCTGATCCGGACGGTATCACCGTCTTTCAGCCCGAGCTTTTTCATCTGCTTCACACCACCGCGGTCTTTTATATAATTGTAGAGATACCGCAGGGAACCGTAATCATTAAAGTTGGTCGAAGAAAAGATTTTATAGAGCTGGCCGCCGCTGAGTTCATAAACGCCGTCATCTGCCAGGGCCGCGTGGATTTCGCGGTATTCCGGATCCTCCGCCGGACGTCTGAACTCAAATTCCGCCTCCTCGATCTCCGGACCGGACGGAAGCTTCTCCAGTTCCTGCCACGCGGCGTTCAGTACTTCCCTGACGCCTGCGCCGGTTGCCGCGGACATCGGATAAAACGCGTATCCTTTTTCTGTTACATATTTTTTAAAACGGAGGATTTTGCTGTCGTTCTCCGGCAGGATATCCGTCTTGTTCCCCACTACGATCTGCGGCTTGCCGCTCAGCTTCTCCGAGTACTGCGACAGTTCATGATTGATCTGATCAAAATCCCTGATCGGATCGCGCCCCTCTGAGCCTGCTACATCCACGATATGGATCAGGACACGGGTCCGCTCGACATGTTTCAGGAAATCCAGGCCCAGGCCGGTTCCCTGATGCGCGCCCTCGATCAGTCCGGGGATATCGGCAATCACAAAATCATCGTCATCATGCAGCCGGACCACTCCGAGATTTGGTGTCCGTGTAGTGAAATGATAATTCGCGATTTTGGGGCGGGCACTGGTAGACATGGAAAGGAAGGTGGATTTCCCGACATTCGGGAAACCGATCAGTCCGACATCCGCAATCAGCTTCAGTTCGAGAATAATATCCCGTTCTTCCGGTTCTCCTCCGGCTTCCGCGAAATTCGGCGCCTGTCTGACGGAATTTTTAAAATGGATATTCCCCTTACCGCCCATACCGCCGCGGGCCGCGATCACGCGATCGCCTTCATGGACCAGATCTTTCATCACCAGGCCGGATTCTTCGTCAATGACAACCGTTCCTACCGGTACCATAATGACCAGATCCTGTCCTTTTTTTCCATACCGCTTGCGCTTCATCCCTGCTTCGCCGGACTCCGCGTGATACTTCCGCTTATACCGGAAATCCATCAGTGTACGGTACCTCGTGCTGGCTTCAAATATGACATCGCCGCCTTTGCCACCGTCGCCGCCATCCGGTCCTCCTTCCGGAACAAAGGGTTCCCTCCGGAATGTGACCGCTCCGTTACCTCCGCGGCCGGAGCGGATGGTGATCCTCGCTCTGTCTACAAACATGGCGCCTCCTTTCCATTTTCCTGATTCTACTAGAAAAGCCCCTTAAAAAAGGGGCTTTGGGTTTCAAAAACCAGTATCAGTTACTGAGAAACTGCCGCGAAACGATATCGCTGCTGTTTCTTAAACGCTCTCCGCTGCCGGCGCGGTATCCGCTTCTGCAACAGGATATACGCTGACCTGCTTTCTCTTTCTGCCTTCTCTTTCAAATCTGACAACACCTGCTGTCTTCGCGAAAAGAGTGTCGTCTCCGCCTCTGCCTACGTTGATGCCAGGGTGGATTTTGGTTCCTCTCTGACGAACGAGGATGCTTCCGCCGGAAACAAACTGGCCATCTGCTCTCTTTACTCCAAGTCGTTTTGACTCACTGTCGCGTCCGTTTTTGGAGCTTCCTACACCTTTCTTACTTGCCATGACTTACACCTCCTCCGGAATGTATGTCTGCATATATGTACGGAATCCGTCCCGTAAAATGCCGGTATTAAAATCTGAATAATCTGTAATTAGTCGATCGCGTTGATCTTTACAGTTGTATAAGGCTGTCTGTGGCCGCGTTTTTTTCTGTAGTCTTTCTTAGGCTTATACTTGAAAACGATGACCTTTTTGCCTTTGCCGTTTTCAACA
>CAMNJG010000031.1 GCA_946541285.1 uncultured Clostridia bacterium | reverse complement strand
TGAGATTCCATTACCGTTTCCAGCAGGAATCCCTGTCGGAAACGGTATTTTTATAGAGACTATATTGAGAGGACGCATATATGGAACAGAAATTTTTCAGGGAGAAAAGTATCGAACGGATCTCCTCTCCGGAGCAGCTGTACGACTATCTGCATGTGACGACACCGGCAGTCTGGGTCGTGCTTCTCGCCATTATCCTGCTGCTGGCGGGTTTCCTTTTCTGGTGTTCCGTGACTGCAGTGGAGAGTTATGCCGTTGGCAGCGCAGTGGCGCGCAGTGGAATCCTGACGGTGACATTCGATGACGAAACCAGCGCGGAGAACATCGAGGCCGGGATGAATGTCCAGGTGGGTGAGTATGAGACACCGATCCTGTCGGTCGGGGAAGACCCGGAGGGGAATACAATCGCCATCGCCAGCATCAGTATGCCGGATGGTCTGTATGATGTCAGAGTGGGCTATAAAACAACACAAATTGTGGATCTGCTGTTTAACTGAGGCAGGTGGCGCAGATGAATAACTCGAAAATCGTGAAGCCTGTAACCGGAAAAGTTGCGAAGGTTCCGATGGTTATGCAGATGGAAGCGCTGGAATGTGGCGCGGCCTGTCTGACCATGGTTCTCGCTTATTACGGGAAGTGGATCCCGCTGGAGCAGGTACGGATCGACTGCGGAGTATCCCGGGATGGCTCCAACGCCGGGAATCTTCTCCGGGCAGCGCGGAATTACGGGCTGGATGTCCGGGGCTTCCGGATGGAACCGGAGGCACTGCGGGAAAATGGAAGCTTTCCCTGCATCATCCACTGGAATTTCAACCATTTCGTAGTAGTGCGCGGCTTCCGGGGAAATTATGTTTACCTGAATGATCCGGCCCGGGGCAGCGTAAAGGTGTCCATGGAAGAATTTGACCGTTCGTTTACCGGTGTCTGCCTGACGTTTAAACCATCGGAAAGCTTCCTGCCAGGCGGCAGACCAAAAAGTATGCTTTCCTATGCCCGCTCGCGCCTGACCGGTACGGCGCCGGCAGTGGCTTTTGTCATGATGGTCAGTGCCATCGGGTATCTGTTTTCGATCCTCAATCCGGGATTTGCCCGTTTCTTTATGGATCGTCTCCTGACCGGAGAAAATCAAGAACTGCTGATCCCGTTTATCGGGATTCTGGCGGCTGTAGGCATCCTGCAGGTGGCGACGGAAGCTGTCTACGCCGTATATTCCCGGAGGATCAGTGGAAAAATGGCCGTTATCGGGAGCAGTACGTTTATGTGGAAGGTGCTCCGGATGCCAATGTCGTTTTTTTCACAGCGTATGGCCGGGGATATCCAGCTGCGACAGAAAGCCAACGCGCAGATCGCCACGACGATGGTGGAGACGCTGGCGCCGCTGCTTCTCAGCGCAGGGATGATGGTTTTCTATCTGGTCGTCATGCTGCGTTACAGCCCGCTGTTGACCATGATCGGGATTTTCAGCATCTGCCTGAACCTTTTCCTGAGTCAGCTGATTTCCGCGAAACGCGTCAATTTCACCCGTGTGCAGATGCGGGATGAGGGGAAACTGGCGTCGGTTACGGTTTCCGGCATTCACATGATTGAAAGCATCAAGGCCAGTGGAGCGGAAAACGGATATTTTGGGAAATGGGCCGGTTATCAGGCATCTGTGAACCGGCAGGTGACCGGTTTCATAAAACTGAATCAGTATCTCGGGGCGATACCGGTATTTGTCAGTACGGCTACCAATGCCGTGGTGCTGCTTGTCGGTGTATGGCTCTGTATGCAGGGTCAGTTTACCCTGGGGATGATCACAGCGTTCCAGAGTTTTTTCCAGTCCTTCATGAATCCGGCGATGATGCTGATCAGCGCGGGACAGTCACTGCAGGAAATGAGGACTCAGATGGAACGTGTGGAGGATGTGATGCAGTATCCGCTGGATCCGCTGTTTTCGGAGCAGACCATGACGGAACCGGAAGAGTGTGATAAGCTCCGCGGCGAGGTGGAGCTGAAGAATGTCTCCTTTGGCTATTCCCGGCTGGGAGAGCCATTGATCCGGGATTTTTCCATGCACCTGAAACCGGGCAGCAGTGTCGCGTTTGTCGGAGGATCCGGCTGCGGGAAAAGCACCCTCAGCAAGCTGATTTCCGGTCTGGAACAGCCGTGGAGCGGGGAGATCCTGTTTGACGGGATGCCGGCCGGGAGCATCAGCCGGGAAGTTTTTACCGGTTCCGTCGCGGTGGTCGATCAGGACGTGATTATTTTTGAAGATACCATTGAAAACAATATAAAAATGTGGGACCGCACAATCGAGGATTTCGAAATGATCCTGGCAGCCCGGGACGCGCAGATCCACAACGATATCATGGATCGCCCGGAGGGTTATCAGGAGAAACTGGAGGAAGGCGGCAGGAACCTTTCCGGAGGGCAGCGGCAGCGTCTGGATATCGCCCGCGCGCTGGCGCAGGATCCGCATATCCTGATTATGGATGAAGCCACCAGTGCCCTGGACGCACGGACGGAGTACGAACTGGTGAAAGCAGTCCGCCAGAGGGGCATTACCTGTATCGTCATCGCGCATCGTCTGTCCACAATCCGGGACTGTGACGAAATCATCGTCCTGGACAAAGGAGTGGTCGTGGAACGGGGCACCCATGAGGAACTGTATGCCCTGGGTGGTTATTACACGGAGCTGATTTCGAATGATTAGAGAAGAAAGGGGGAATGGTCATGGGATGGTTTGAAGAACAGCTCCGGCAGCGCAGGATGAATGACCAGGAGATTTTTGAGGATTCCGTCCTGAAGATGGCCTCCGCGGTACTGGGAAAACACCGGGCCGGTCTGCTCAGCGATGAACGTATCGTCACACAGGCAGCCATCGACGAGGTACTGAAATATTATCATTTTAAACCGGTCACGATTCCGGGAAAAATCGAAGATCCGGGAGAGCGTCTGGAATACGCGCTCCGGCCACATGGACTGATGTACCGGAATGTCATCCTCTCCGGTTCCTGGTACCGGGAAGCTTACGGTCCCATGCTGGCACGGCGGCGTGAAGACGGCCGGCTGGTGGTACTGCTGCCCCGTCCGTTCAGTGGGTACTACTGGACTGATGAGAGTGGCAGAGAGAATATCGTCAACAAAGAAACGATGGCGCAGTTTGATTCAGAGGCTCTGTGCTTCTACAAACCACTTCCGCAGAGAAAAATCGGGATTTCAGATCTGATCAGTTATATAAAGGACTGCATGGATATGGGGGACTGTGTTGTACTGGTTACGCTGACTTTTATGGTCACTCTGACAGGAATGATGATGCCGCGGATGACCAGGCTGCTGACAGGATTTGTGATTGACAGTGGCAGGCTTCCGGTTCTCTGGGGGACTGCCGTCTTCATCTTCTGTGTACTGGTGTCATCACAGCTGTTTTCGGTTTCCCGTTCCCTGGCGATGGGACGGATCCAGATTAAAACCGCGCTGTCGATCGAAGCCGCGATGATGATGCGCCTGATGAGTCTGCCTGCGTCGTTTTTTAAACACTTCAGTTCGGGGGAACTCGCCAGCCGCAGCGGGGCAATCAACGCGCTGTGTACGATTCTCCTGGGCAGCGTCTTCTCCCTGGGAGTCTCAGCGGTGGTTTCCCTGCTGTATCTCAATCAGATTTTCACATACGCTCCGGCGCTGGGCCTGCCATCACTCCTGGTGGTTCTTGCCACGCTGGGAGTAGCCTGTGTGACCCTGCGATGGCAGTCAAAACAGACCAGGGCGCAGATGGAAAGCAGTGCCATGGAATCCGGGATGTCCTACGCTCTGATATCCAGTATCCAGAAAATCCGGCTTTCCGGCGCGGAAAAACGGGCGTTTGCCCGCTGGGCGCAAATCTACTCGAAAAGCGCGGAGCTGGAGTTCAATCCACCGCTGTTCCTGAAAATGCATCACGCCATTATCCTGGCGGTTTCTCTGGCCGGAACCGCGGTTCTGTATTATCTCGCGGCAGTATCCGGTGTCAGCCCTTCTGAATTCCTGGCGTTTTCCGCGGCGTATGGCGCGATGACCGGCGCCTTTACCGCCTTTTCCGACCTGGTGTTTTCTGCGGCGCAGATCCGCCCGATCCTGGAGATGGCAGAACCGATCCTGCAGGCAGAGCCGGAAATCGCGGAAAACAGGGAGATTGTCACACGGGTCAGCGGCAGTATTGAGCTGTCCGGGGTGTCCTTCCGGTACCACGATCAGATGCCTTATGTCATCAATAATATGGATCTCAGAATCCGCGCGGGAGAGTATCTCGCGATTGTCGGGACAACGGGATGCGGGAAAAGTACGTTGCTGAGACTCCTTCTCGGTTTTGAGACACCGGAAAAGGGAGCAGTGTATTATGACAACAAAGATCTGCGGACGCTGGATCTCCGTTCCCTGCGGCGCCGGATGGGCGTTGTGACGCAGGACGGAAGTCTGTTCCAGGGAGACATTTTTTCCAATATTACTGTTTCCGCGCCGCAGCTCACACTGGATGACGCGTGGGCGGCGGCAGAAATGGCGGGGATCGCAGATGATATCCGGGCCATGCCGATGGGGATGTACACGGTCATCAGTGAAGGACAGGGTGGTGTTTCCGGCGGACAGAAGCAGCGACTTCTGATTGCCCGCGCCATCGCGCCGAAACCGAAAATTCTCCTGTTTGATGAAGCGACCTCCGCGCTGGACAACCGAACCCAGAAGCAGGTATCGGATGCGCTGGATTCCCTGAAATGTACCAGGGTTGTGGTGGCGCACCGCCTGAGCACGATCCAGAACTGTGACC
This sequence comes from uncultured Clostridia bacterium, assembly GCA_946541285.1. Lineage (GTDB taxonomy): Bacteria > Bacillota > Clostridia > Peptostreptococcales > Anaerovoracaceae > RUG708. Next base: position 6,944 of record CAMNJG010000031.1, on the reverse strand, counting down.
GTATCCTGGTCATGGACAAAGGCCGGATCGTGGAGCAGGGAAGCTATGAAGAACTACTGGCCGCGGACGGTCTGTTCACAAAGCTGGTGGAACGGCAGCGGGTAGATGTATAAATGGGATCAGGAAAACGAAAGGAATGATTTCAATTGTCTGTCATTTCACAGGCTGAAATAAATCAGGCTTTCTTTAAGAAAGAGCAGTAAGAGGGAGGGGATTCTGTTTGTCTGAAAAGTACAGAAGTATCACAGGGAAGGCCGGACACTGGCTGCTGTCGGCAGTGCTGGCGCTGGCATTCCTTCCGCAGGCTTTACCGCTGTACGCGGCAGATCGTCCGGCGGAGGTGTCCGGAGATTATATCGTCAAATACAGAGGGGATTACGTTTCCCTGATGGATGGAGAGGGCGCGGAACCCTTTGATGTCGTCGGAAAGGCGGAGCTGCGCCGGCTGCTGCGGGCGGACGCGCTGGAGTGGTACGAGGAAGATGGTGAAGCGGTCCTGCTGGAGACGGAACCGTGGTCTGCTGCAGAGATGATGGATCAGAACGGGAATGAGGGAAATCCGGAATCGGACACGGGTACAGGCAGTCCGGACGAGGGTGACGTCGGCGAAAGCCAGTCTCCCGCTTATTACGACGCGGAGGAACAGTGGAATCTCGGTGTGATCCGCGCGGACCTGGCCTTCCGGAATCATTATCTGGGTCAGGGGATCCGGATCGGTGTCATCGATTCGGGTGTCAGTCCTCACCCTGATTTTGGAAATCGTCTGCTTAAAGGACGCAACTTTATGGAAGAAGCGCAGGATGACCCGGCAAAGGCTGCGGATACTGCGGATGAATACGGTCATGGTACCAGAGTCGCCGGCCTGGCCATCGCTGCCAGTGAGTCCGGATATATCGGGGCGGCACCAGCGGCGGAAGTCGTGCCGCTGAAATGTACGGACGGAAAAAAGGTGAAAATCAGCGTGATCTGCAGGGCAATCTACGCGGCGATTGATGAGTATCACTGTAATGTACTGAATCTGAGCCTTGGTATATCGACGGAGTATCAGTCCCTGAAGGAAGCTGTCGCCTACGCGGAGAAAGAGGGGGTTGTTGTGGTTTCCGCCGTTGGAAACGGAGGGGAAACGACGGTGTACTATCCTGCTGCCTATGACAGTGTCATTGGTGTCGGTTCGGTCGACCGCACAGAAAGTCTGTACCGCCGTTCCAATCATAACAGCAGTGTCTTCCTGACCGCGCCTGGCGTCGAAGTCCGGAGTACGGACCGGCGCGGCGGATATCAGGAAAGCACCGGCTGTTCCTTCGCGATTCCGCAGGTATCAGGAGCTGCGGCGGTGCTGCTGGGCATCGATGGGAGCCTGACCCCGGAAGAGATCCGGCAGATCTTTTCTGAAACCGCGACAGACCGCGGGGCAGAAGGTTATGATGAATATTATGGTTATGGAATCCTGAACCTGGGGGGCTGTGTGGCCTCACTGACCGGCAGTGATGAAGATCCGGAAGATCCTCCGGAAAACCCGTCACAGCCATCAGATTCTCCGGGGAATCCAGTCCAGCCGGATCCGTCAGAGGAACTGAATCCGGTTGATGAACCTGATCCGGGAGAAAAAGAACCTGCAACAGATCCGGAAAATCCGTCAACCCCGTCGAACCCTTCCGATTCCCGGCAACAGCCGGGAGGCAGCAGCGGAAGTGAGGGAAACGGTTCATCCGGGACACCATCCTCCGGCCAGACGGATCCGGACAAACCTTCCGGTACGGACGAGCCGGTGAAACCAGCCGATCCGGATCAGCCGTCAGTGACGCCGCCACCGGCAGATCCTCCGGATGCCCCGGATGAACCGGCGGCTTCCTGGAAAGCATGTGCCAGGGATACAGGCTGTGTCCTGAACGGATTTACCGATCTTGACCGGAACGCGTGGTACCATGACGGAGTTCATTATGTTCTGGAGACAGGCATCATGAACGGCTATGAAGATCAGACCTTCCGGCCGGACCGGGAAACCAGCCGCGCCATGATTGTGACTATGCTGTGGCGGATGGAAGGCAGCCCGCAGACAAGTGAGCGGATCAGTTTTAAAGATGTACCGGAAGACCAGTGGTATACACAGGCAGTCCGCTGGGCAGCGTCCGTGGATCTTGTCAATGGTTACAGCCGGACGGCTTTTGGTCCGGATGACCGGGTGAGCCGGGAGCAGCTGGCCGCGATCCTGTGGCGTTATGCACGTTATAAGGGGATTGCCACCGGTTCCGGCGCCACGGATCTCCTCGGGCAGTATACGGACACAGAACAGATCTCCGGCTGGGCGCTGGAAGCGATGCGCTGGACGGTTTCCAGCGGCCTGATCCAGGGTGTGGATGAGGAGCATCTGCAGCCGGGTGGCAGCGCGGTGAGAGCGCAAACCGCAATGATGCTCATGAGATTTGAATATCTGACCCGATGAACGGCGATCGCCGTGAATCGCAGGCAGGTGTGATCCTGAGATGGCCAGCGGGAGATTGCTGAGCCGAAAGCGAGCGGCCAGCCGTCGACAGGATGCGAATCTGACCGGATCGATAAGGCACAGGTAGATCAGAATCCCGGCCAGCCCTGTATCGGAACAGGGCTGGCCGGGATTTTCTGTTTCCAAAAGTCGCGGACAGTTACAAAACAGGTGCTCCTGTTGTTTTTTCATCAGAACATAATGTGTTTTGGAATTTGCCTGAAACGTGATATAATTAACATAACAATATTAGTCCCACAAAGAATAGAAACGCAAATCCATTCAGAAACGCGGAAAGTGCCGATGGCCCGCTGACTGGAGACCTTCGGGATCAGAGCATTTTCAGGGATAACCCAATGTCCGGTATTGCAGTTTATGGCGATTGTCATGGGAAAGGGGTGATGAACATGATCCGGAAAATCTGCGCGCTCTGCCTTACGGTCCTGATGACCTTTAGTACGGCTGGTCCGGTATTCGCGGAAAACGGCGCGGGTACAGATACGGCAGTAACGGAAATCCATGTATCCGTCTATGGAGCCATTTGCGGACAGGATCCGCGGGAAAATCCACCGGAGCCTTTTTTGGATGAAGAGGACACAGTGCAGTTGACGGAACCGACTTTATGGACGACCGGCAGTGTTCCGGAGGATCTGTCACTGCTGGTGCCGCTTCAGGAAGCCATCGTCGGAGATCAGGAGTATACTGCGGTGGTGACGGTGGAAGCACGGCCGGGATACCGTTTCAGCCGGGATACCCGTGTCCTGGTGTATGATTATGAGAATGGAAAGGAAGAGGATGACTACTGTATCCAGTATGAACCTTTGCGGCAGGACAGTCATCAGCTGACGATCGCGGTGGCACGCAGGGCGGATCATAACTGGGACTGGACGGACGATGACAAAACCCCCGCAACCTGCAGGAGTAAAGGAGAGATCAGGAAAGTCTGCCGTGGGAACCCGTCTCACCGGATAACAGAAGAAACGGATGTGGATCCGGACGCCCATGTCTGGGGCGAATGGACCATTATAAAAGAGGCGAGTAAAGCCGAAGAAGGTGAACAGTACCACGTCTGTGAACTGTGCGGTGCGGAAGAAACGGAAGTGATTCCGGTCGTAACAGAACCTTACACAAAAGTATATGAACCGCAGACCTCCTGGCCGATGGCAGCGACCATCGCCTGGCGGGCGGACAGCCGTGCACTGGAAGCCGCGGGCGCGGCCGTGCGACCGGCGACTGCGTTTGTCTGGCTGGATGCCGGCCTGAAAGTCTACGACCGGGACGGTGGCCTGCTGGCAGAGAATGTGGAAGACTATGTGAAGGCGACGGCGGCTGGTGTGATCCCCGCCTTTTATATCCGCGACGCGGAAACTGCGTCGGCCCTGAAAAAATGGCTGACAGAGTACAGGCTGCAGGATTGTTTCGTCATCTCCACTCCGGAGAACAAAGCCCTGGTAAAAGATGTGGCAGACCTGCTCCATGTGCGCGGGATGCTGGATTATACGGAAGTCCGGAATCCTGACCGGAAAGCGCTTACACAGATGGTTGCGGATGTCAATGGTTCCCACGGTAAGGTGATACTTCTTTCCGCGGAAGCGGCGACCCGGGACAACGTCCGGCTGCTGCAGTCGCTGGCGTCCACTGTCTGGGTGCAGACTCCGGCGGATCTGAAATCACTGATGACGATGTACACAAACGGTGTCAACGGTATTGTGACGGATGATTATGAAGCGGCGATCCGGGCAGAGGAACGCTTCCAGGACGATGCTCCGTCCCTGCTGAGGCCTCCGCTGATCATCGGTCACCGGGGAGATCCTTCTGTCTATGTGGAAAATACGCTGGACTCCGCCCGGGGCGCGTATGAAGAAGGCGTGGATTCTGTCGAAAATGATATCCAGCTCAGCGCGGACGGCGAGTTGTTCATTCTGCATGATGAAAGCCCGTACCGGCTGCTCGGCATCAGGGATGTGGAGAATGCGGAGGAAATGACACTGGAGCAGCTGCGGAACCATCCATTCCTCTGGGATGACATCATCTCGATGAATGAAGTGCCTGCGTCTGTTTCGCGTTATGGGACCCTGTACGGTCAGAAAGAACAGAAAGCTTATACGGTACCGACGCTGCGGGAGTATATCGAGGAGTTTAAAGGAAACGGACTGGTTCATGATACGGAGATCAAGAGTCTCAATCCTGCAATCATTCCGGTCTTTAAAGCACTGGTCGATGAATACGATGCCTGGGATCAGTTCTTCTGCATCACGTTTAATGAGACGATCCTCGATGCCCTTTACGCCGGTTATCCGGAGATCTCTGCCGGTGTCCTGTGTTTTGCCGCGAAAGGCGCGCCGCTCAGTTATATGGTCGGCATGGATAATTACCAGTCAATTACCGAAACCGAAGGGGCGGAGGCGGCGTTACAGTCGCTGTATGGAACGATTGACCGGTGGAATGCTACCTACAATCCATATAATCAGCAGTATGGCGAAGAAATGGTACGGGCCGGCCGCCACCGGGGGCTGACGGTCTGGCCGTGGACGTATTATCATGACGCTGTTTTTGCCCGGGATTATCTCAGTGGCGTCACTGGCATGACGACGGATTACCCGTGGGTCGCGTCTGATTATGTCGTAGAGATTTCTTCGGAGGATGTAACGGTAATATCGGAAGCGGAGATTCCGAAACCACATGGGACGACACAGGCCGGCGCGCAGAAAATTCTGCATGATGCGGAACTGGTGGAACTGGAGAAACTGTCCGGCAGCCAGACACTGATGATCTGGCGGTATCCGACGGAACTGGATGTGAACGGAGAAAAGCATGGAAACTATTATCTCTATTCCAATCCGTTTGTGGTCAGAAAAAGCTCCGGAAGCAGCGGCAGTGGTGTCGCGTCGGCATATCCTGTGATACTTCCTTCAGTGAGCAGTGGCGGTTCCACAGAAAGCAGTGTTTCCAGGGCAAAAGCCGGAGAAAAGGTGACGATTACCGTCAGGCCGGAAGAAGATTACCAGACCATGGCGCTGCGTGTCACCGATGCGGATGGCCATCCGGTAGAAGTGACCGACAACGCCGACGGAACTTATACTCTGACGATGCCGGCCGGCAGCGTGACCGTTGAACCGGTCTTTGTAAAGAAGGATGACAGCAGTGAAGTTGTCTGTCTGAGAGATGACAGTTGCCCGATGACGCCGTTTGCGGACGCGGACAGACAGGCGTGGTATCATGACGGTGTCCACTGGGCGATTGAGAAAGGCATCATGAACGGTACCGGCCCGAAGAGCTTTGCGCCGCTTCTTCCGGCCAGCCGCGCGATGATCACGGTGATGCTCTGGCGCCTGGAAGGCAGCCCGCGGACCGGTGGCCACGCAGCTTTCCGTGATGTGCCGGAAGGCATGTGGTACACAGAAGCGGTCCGCTGGGCTGCCGGCAGCAGTCTTGTGACGGGATACAGTGAGGAACGGTTTGGCCCGGATGATGCGATCACCCGTGAGCAGCTGGCCACCATCCTGTATCGTCACGCGCGGTGGGAAGGACTGGTGGAAGAAAAACTGACCGTAAGCAGTTTGCTGGATTACGAAGATGCGGGCCAGATCAGTAACTGGGCGATGGAAGCCATGCGGTGGGCTGTAGGCAGCCAGATGATCCGGGGCCGCGCGCAGTCGGAACTCGTCCCGGCAGGCAGTGCCACCAGAGCGGAAATCGCGACTATGTTCATGAGATATAGTAAAACAGCAGTGATCTGAGCACTGCTGCCCGATTGGACCGGGCACTGCAGGCAGAAGATCGCGTAATGGGACATTTCGTGTCAACGCATGAAAAAGAACCCTGCGGCTTTCAGAAATGAGATCCTGCGGGGTTCTTTTCTGTGTGTGAATAATGAGAGTGTTGGATTTTTCAGGAAATTATCCGGCAAAAATACTGTATACATACAAAATCGGGAGGAATTTGATGGACATTTGATGGACAACGTCTGATATAGTAATTTTATATTGAAACGGATCTGGCAGAAAAGTGCGGGTGACCGTAGAAAGGAGTGAGAAAATATGAATGAAAAAAACAAAGACCTGCAGGAGCAGGAAAAGATCCGTGCCGGGAGCGCGGAGAACATGGAACTGTCACAGGACGATCTGAACCAGGTCAGTGGTGGCATCATCACGAAGGAGGGAGCCGCCTGGCTGACAGAGGCGATCCGCAAAGGAAAAGCGGAAGGCTCAACCAGGGAAAATGTGGCCTTTTATGCCCGCTACTCCAGCGGAAAAGGCCCACTGGCCCATTCAACCGGGAAAGAAGCCGAAAAATGGGTGCTGGATCACTGGGATAAGTTTTGATGGGGAGTTCTTCCAATTGAAAGATTGAACAGAGATTGATTTTGGAAGATTTACAGAAAGGAGAGCTTAAATGTTGAAGCGAAAAGCGGCGCGTGTGCTGGCGCTGGTGCTGGCCCTGACGATGGTGGTCGGGCTGA
>CAMNJG010000030.1 GCA_946541285.1 uncultured Clostridia bacterium | reverse complement strand
CTAAGGAAGATAGACAATGGATCCGATATCCGTCAGCGCTTCCCCTTCGTACCACACCGGTTCCACACCGTGCTCCCGGACAAAGGACACAATCCGGTCAGAATCGGGATGCGTGCCGAGATCTCCGTTAAAATACAGTTTGTGTGCCACCAGGCCACTGGCGCCTCCCAGGAAACCATACTTCAGTCCCGGCAGTGCCACATGCCCCTCTTCAATCAGCAGGCAGTCGATACATTCGGATTCCAGGTCGTCCTCACGGAGCATCTGATTGTATGCTTCCACCGTCCGGAAAATGCCGCGGTCCGCTGTGATCAGCGCCTGCTCCCCGACAACCACGCAGGCGCATTTCGTATAGCCCTGCTTCACATCCAGAAATTCCAGACCGGCTTCCCTGGCGCGGTCCAGAAGCGCCGGAGAGGTATATGCCAGATGATGCAGAAAATATTTCCCGGTTGAAACGGCGTCATAAGCGACATCATACGGATAGTCATGTCCGATGTTTCCTGTCTGGAATACGATGCTCCCTCCCGCGGATGAGGAAAATGCCGGGATCAGCGGGGTATCGGTTACGTCCCCCAGTTTTTCCTCCAGCGTCTGCTCATAGATTTTCCGGATATCCGGAGTCGTCCGGACCGCGTCGTCCATCACCAGCGTATCGCCAATCCGGCACATATACAGATCCGGATGCGCGGAAACCGCGTCATAGACCAGTTCTGTACTGTGTACCAGAAAAAGCTCATGTCCCTCTTCACGCAGATCCTGTACTAACGGCATACAGGCATGTTCCGAAACAAAGACCAGACCCATCAGTCCATCTCCTTCTGGTTGATCTTCGCCATCAGATCCGCCAGATCAGACGGTTTGCGGATAATATGATCCGGCTTCCCGGTCGTCCGGTCTTTCCGGTACCAGTACGCTTCACTCCAGCCCACCAGGATCGGACTGACCCCGGCCCGGCGGGCACACTCCATATCAAACCAGGTATCCCCCAGCATCACAGCCTGCTCCGGCTCCTTTCCCAGCTTCCTGAGCGCGGCCAGGACCGGCGCGGGGTCCGGTTTATGCGCGTCTGTATCTTCCGCGGTCACAAAGTCATCAAAATACTCTGCGATCCCGAACTGCTGCAGGCCTTCCATCGCGGAGTCCCTGGTACGTGACGTCACCAGGCACAGGGTATAACCTCTTCTCCGGAGCTGCTTCAGCATCTCGGCCACTCCCGGGAAAAGGCGGATTCCTTCATCATAATGAAGCAGCTGGTAATTCCGGTAAATTTCAACATACCGGCGCAGGTCCTCTTCTGTTCCTCCAAAGAACCGCTTCAGGGTAACATGCATCATTTCCCCATAAGTGCTGTAGATTTCTTCCTTTGTCGGTTTTCTGTCCGCCACCTGCTCAAAGAGATACTCCCACGAATGGTGGATCAGCTGGTTTGTATCCATCAGTGTGCCGTCATAATCAATCAGTATCGTATCCACTCTTCTGCTCATCATTTCCTCTCTTTTCACCGCGCAGCGGCATTCGCATATCCTGCCGGCCCATTCCGGTTCTTCCGCATGACCGTCAAAGAACTGCAGGTCGTACGTTCTGCCGGGGCTTCCTCAGACATCCGCGCATGCTGCCCTGTCATCCTGTCTCGCTGCAGGGCCAGTCCCTGTCAGAATTCCAGTTTTCCCGGCGTCCTCGGGAACGGGATGACGTCACGGATATTGGTCATTCCGGTCAGATACATCAGCAGGCGTTCAAATCCCGTTCCGAACCCTGCGTGCTTCACGCCTCCGTACTTTCGGAGGTCCAGGTACCATTCATACCCGCGTTCGTCCATTCCCTGCGCTTTCATCTTTTCTTTCAGGATCTCCAGCCGCTCCTCACGCTGGCTGCCTCCGGTCAGTTCCCCGATCCCCGGCACCAGCAGGTCAAAAGCGGCGACGGTCCGGCCATCGTCGTTTCTTCTCATATAAAAGGCTTTGATGTTTTCCGGATAATCGGTGACAAAAACCGGCTTCCGGAAGGCTTCCTCCGCCAGGTAACGCTCATGCTCCGTCTGCAGATCCATTCCCCATTCCGGGGCATATTCAAAGTCCTTTTCTGCCTTTTTCAGGAGTTCCACTGCCTCTGTATACGTAACACGGGCAAAATCCTGTTCCGCGAGTTGCCGCAGTTTCTCCGGCAGCCCTTCTGAGATCCGCTGGTCAATAAAGGCATATTCTGCCGGCGCGTATTCCAGGACATACCGGATCACGAAGCGGACCATTTCTTCCGCGACATCCATCGCCCCGTGGATATCGGTAAACGCCATCTCCGGTTCAATCATCCAGAACTCCGCCGCGTGACGGGAGGTATTGGAGTCCTCCGCCCGGAATGCCGGCCCGAAGGTATAAACATTTCCGAACGCCAGCGCGTAAGCTTCTGCCTCCAGCTGGCCACTGACGGAAAGAGCGGCCCGTTTCCCGAAAAAATCATCCGCACTGTCCGGGAGGCCTTTCCCGGGCTCCACCGTTGTCACGCGGAACATTTCTCCGGCGCCCTCCGCGTCACTTCCGGTCAGGATCGGCGTATGCACATAGACAAAACCACGCTCCCGGAAAAACAGGTGTACTGCGTACGCGGCCAGCGAACGGATCCGGAATACCGCCAGGAACGTATTACTGCGGGGACGCAGATGCGCGATCTCCCTGAGGAATTCCAGGCTGTGGCGTTTCTTCTGCAGCGGATAGCTGCCATCGGACGGAGCCTCTATGACGACCTCCCCTGCTTTCAGTTCAAAAGGCTGCCGGCTGTCCGGGGTCAGCTCCAGTTTTCCCCGTACCGTGACTGCGGATCCGGCTGTCAGCTTCCGGATTTCATCGAAGTTCTCCAGGAATGCTTCTTCATACACAACCTGCAGTGTCTGAAAGCAGCTGCCGTCGGAAATCTCCAGAAATCCGAATTTCCCGGAGGCCCGGTTGGTCCTCACCCAGCCGCTGACCCTGATCTCCTGCCCTCCGCAGGATTCTCTGTCTCTGAATAATTTACTGATTTCTGTTCTCATATCCATCCCATTGTCCTTGTGCTCTGACAGTGTCCCATCATCGATCCCGGTTCCTGTCCAGCGTATCATCCGTACTTTCGGGTGTCAAGCAAAGGAAACCGTCCACCCCGGCCACGGGCAGGAGCCACGACTGCTCACGGCATCTCCGAAGCCAGTCCGGCCTGTCATCCCAGGCAACCGCCAGAAGCCGTCCTCATGTGACAAAAAACAAAGAAGCAGAGCCGGGGAGAGCTCTGCGTCCTTGCTGTCAATTTTTCTACTATTCTACAAAGGGATTAATAGGTATATACAAAATCATACCATCTGCACAAGGCAGACTCGCTATCAGATAGTTAAAGGGGGGGAATGGTTATCTGACAGCTTTATTTTACCCTTCATATTTGATAGCTTTATGAAAGCTATGTATGCATTTAGTATGGGTTATAACTGCCAAAAAGTCAAGAACTTTTCAAGCAATCTTCATAAGGTTTTTTCTGTCAGTCCCGCAGCCCCAGATAGCGCATCACGGCTTCATAAGCCTCCTCTTCACCGGATTTTTTTCCGGACAGTCGGAGACCTTCCGCGACAGCTGCCTTCGGAGCGGACAGCCGGATGTCCTCCACACTCTTCCGGACATCGGTTTTCATACTGAGCGCCACCGGGAACAGATCCAGCCGCTCTGTCCGGATTCCTTCCAGGAACGTCCTGACCGCCATCGGACAGGTCCCGCACCAGATCGGATAGATGAGAATCATCCGGTCGTATTTCATCACCTGTTTCCCGGATAAATGAGTCTGGAGATCCGGACGCTCATTTTTCTTTTTTTCCGCCGCGGCCTGTGCCGCGCAGGAAACAAAATGCTTCGCGTAGCTCCGCTTTGTCGCGATATGATACAGGCTGCTTCCGGGGAGATTCCGGTACAGCTTCTGTGCCAGGGCCGCCGAACGGCCGCTCCAGGAAAAGTAGGCGATCAGTGTATCTGCCATCAATAGCTCCTTTCATTTGCGGCAGTCAGGAACTTCACGGAATATTTCCTCGGTACCTGATACCATATATGGAAAAAGGACGCGGTCCCGAAGGAACGTGCCCTTATCAATTCCATTAAATATATGCATTATGTCTTCTGGCTTCTTAACGAACCGCCGTACTTCATCCCGTACCGGATCGTCGAAAGCCGGATCTGATGGAAAGACCACGGCCTGAGCCGCGCTTTCACGCCCTGAAGATTCGCAGGTCTGTATCTGCTTTATACAGATGCTTCCGCAGCCTTCATCTTCGCGAGGATGCCTGCGTCAGCTTCGATATCTCTCTTGATGAGCTTCAGGGTCATGCCTGTATAAGTCTCCAGTTCGCCCAGCATATATGCTTCGTAAGAAGGCATTTTGATCCCTTCCGCAGTTACAGTGTCAACACCTGGTACGCTTCTCTGGTACTCAACCAGCTTGGCGACAATCTGGGCAACCAGTTCTTTTTTGGAATCAGAAACAGCCGGAACGTTCTTTCTGAGATTGTCATCAAAATAAGCGTAATCTGTCTTCTGCATCATATACGCGTACTTGAGCGCGATCATATTGATACCAGCGTTTTTGGAAATTCTGAGGTCGGAAAGATAACTCTGGAGAGTATCTTCTGCGAATCCGCTGAGCCATCCATAACGCTTCGCGTAGAATGTACGCTCATCTCCTGCCGGAGTGCCCTGTGCCTGCTGCACCTGACCTAACATTTCCCATTCTTCTGCAATGATGCTGTTGATAAGCTTGTCGTTATCAGTCGCATCCTTAAAAAACCTGATCATAGTTTAAACCTCCATTTCAGCTGCACGCAGCTGTCACATTTTTCCTGTCACATTGATCCCCTGTCATGACATAATGCCGCAAGATTAATTCGGTCTGAACCTACAGTTCTATTGTAATGCCTCCGGCAAAAAAGTACAACCAGTTTTATCAGCCAATATATTCATAACCTGCTTCTTCTACAGCTTTTTTCAGAACATCCGCAGGGACCTCACTGTTCAGGTCAAGGACAGCTTCGTCCGCTTCATGGCTCGGCACCGCCTCATTGACCTCCGGCAGCGCTTCCAGCGCCTTTTTGACATGCGCTTCACACTTGGTACACATCATTCCCTGAATTTTAATCGTCTGTTTCATTCCTTTTTCCTCCATTTCATAGCCGGCTTCCTGCACGGCTTCTTTCAGTTTCCTGTCCGCAATATCGGTGTTCAGTCTCAGGACAGCTTTCCCGGTTTCATGATCCGGGACCGCTTCTTCAACCTCCGGCAGCGCCTCCAGCGCTTTCCTGACATGCTCTTCACACTTATGGCACATCATTCCGCTGATCCGGATCGTCCGGGACAGCCCAGTGCCGGAGCCCGGGATATTCTCTTCCGGAGCGGTTCCGCGCTGTGGCGCATCCGCGCGCTCTGCTTCTGCTGATTGTGGCGGTTCCTCCTGCTGAATGATTTTTTCTCCCGGGGCAATCCGGTCATTCCGGATCCGCCGGTCATGTTTCGCGCTGTTCAGGTCGAACAGATTCAGCCGGAGCGCGTTGGATACCACACAGACACTGGACAGGCTCATGGCCAGCGCTCCCAGCATCGGATTCATTTCCCAGCCGGTCAGGTGGATCCAGGCTCCTGCCGCCACCGGGATACAGATGATATTGTAAATAAACGCCCAGCCCAGGTTTTCCCTGATATTTCTGAGGGTCGCGCGGCTGAGGCGCAGGGCCGCCGGTACATCTGTCAGGCGGCTGTTCATCAGGACGACATCCGCCGCATCGATCGCGACATCGGTACCGGCGCCGATCGCGATCCCGGTATCCGCCCGGGTCAGTGCCGGCGCGTCATTAATCCCGTCGCCGACCATCGCGACCCGTCCTTTTTCCTGAAGCTGCCGGATAACCTGTTCTTTTCCGTCCGGCAGGACTCCGGCAACTACTTCGTCAACCCCGGCAGCTGTGCCGACTGCCCTGGCGGTCCGCGGGTTGTCACCTGTCAGCATGACCACATGGATGCCCATATTCCGGAGCTCCGCGATCGCCTGCCGGCTTTCTTCCTTGATCGTGTCTGCCACGGCTATTATACCCTGAATCGCGCCATCCCGAAGGAAAAATAACGGTGTTTTTCCTTCATCCGCCAGCAATTCTGCCTGATTACGCATTTCCGCGGGAATCTCCGTAAGTGTGCTGACAAACTTCATACTGCCGCCCGTCAGGACACTGTCATTCAGTTCCGCGGTAATCCCGCTTCCGGTCAGTGCCCGGAAATCACGGACCTCCTGTACGGGAACATGATGTTCACGGGCGTATTCCATCACCGCGGCAGCGAGCGGATGCTCACTCCGGTTCTCCAGGGCGGCTGCCATTTCGATCAGCTGATCCGCTGTAACACCTTCTGCCGGAAGGATATCCGTCACGGACGGTCTTCCGGTCGTCACTGTCCCTGTTTTATCCAGTGCCGCGATCTGGATTTCCCCCGCGGCCTCCAGGGATTCCGCAGTCTTAAACAGGAGTCCGTGCCGCGCTCCCAGCCCGCTGCCGACCATAATCGCTACCGGTGTTGCCAGGCCCAGCGCGCACGGACAGCTGATCACCAGTACGGAGATGGCCCTCGCCAGCGCGTAACCGACAGTCTGCCCCACCAGCATCCAGATCACAAACGTCACCAGCGCGACTACCAGAACTGCCGGCACAAAAATGCCGCTGATCTGATCCGCCTTCCGGGCAATCGGCGCTTTGGTCGCCGCCGCGTCACTGACCATATTGATAATCTGGGAAAGTGTAGTATCACTGCCGACCCTGGTCGCGCGGCAGCGCAGATATCCGGAGCGGTTGATCGTTGCCGCAGACACCGGATCCCCTGCCTCCTTGTCCACCGGGATGCTCTCCCCGGTCAGCGCGGATTCATCGACTGCGCTGTTTCCTTCCTCGACGACACCATCCACGGGAATACTGGCTCCCGGCCGTACCGCAAACAGATCACCGGTTTTCACCTGTTCGACCGGCACCTCTTCCTCCCTGCCGTCACGGATGAGCAGCGCGGTCTTCGGGGCCAGCTGCATCAGTCCCTTCAGGGCATCGGTGGTCCGCCCTTTCGAGTAGGATTCCAGCGTCTTTCCGATCGTGATCAGCGCCAGGATCATTGCCGCCGACTCAAAGTAAAACTGATGCATATAGCTCATCACTGCGGCGGTATCCCCGCGGGTCTGCGCCACAGACATCGCCAGCAGAACATACACACTCCAGGCAAAGGACACTCCGGAGCCCATCGCGACCAGCGTGTCCATATTCGGGCCTCCATGCAGCGCGCCCTTAAAGCCATTCACAAAGAACTTCTGATTGATCACCATCACAATGCCGGCCAGCAGCATCTGCACAATTCCCATCCCGACATGATTGCCTTCGAGAAATCCCGGCAGCGGCCAGCCCCACATCATATGTCCCATCGAGACATACATCAGCAGCAGGAGAAATCCAATCGACGCAACTAACCTTCGGATCATTTCAGGGGTCTCGGTGTCCACGAGCGTGTCCTCTGCTGCGGCAGAAGACGCTGCCTGTCCCTCACCTGCCAGCGATGCTCCGTATCCGGCGGCAGACACCGCCCTGCAGATCTCCGCTGCACCGGCGGTCCCTTCTACTTTCATTGAATTTGTCAGAAGGCTGACCGACACGTCCGTTACTCCCGGTACCTTCCTCACGGCTTTTTCGACATGAGCGCTGCACGCCGCGCAGCTCATGCCGGTCACATTATACTTCTCCATTCACTGTCCTCTCCTGCACACATTTTATCCTGTTCTGTCTAATAGTTAGTCTTCACTTCCCATATTGATACTACCCACGCAGCGAAGTACAGAAACAGGATTCCTGCCATGATCTCCAGCGGATATTTCCACAGACCATCTGCCGGCAGCAGAAACGGAAGTACCGCGATGGCTGCCGCAGGAGGGAAAAAGCGTTTCATCAGGGTAAAAAGCAGCCACGCTCCGGCTGCCGCTGCCATCATCCAGAGAGTCTCCGGAACGACCGTTCCATCGGACAGGATCCTGCAGAAAAAACCGATCCAGGCAGTTCCCGCAAAGAGTCCCACCGTCGGCAGCAGACGGTTCGCCGCCAGCGCGTCTGTCCCGCTTAGCGCTGTAAACGCGACGATCAGTGGCGGAGCGACCATAAATTTCAGCCCTGTCAGCATGGGAAACAGCAATACCACCGCGAAAACCAGCAGCATCCGCGTCCAGTGCCCCGGATTCCTTTCTTCCCGATCATACGCGCGCCTCTCCATTATCCCGTTTTTTTCAAAAAACAGATTTCCCAGGTCACACAGCGCCGCAATGACAACAACCGCGATTACATAGATCCACTCTGTCGTTCCGATCAGGACCGGCAGCGCACAGGCGGAAATAGCCGGCAGCATGGCCGTTCCGGTCGTGACCAGCAGAGCAAAGACCAGGGCTGTCGCTGTCAGAACTTTGAAATACAGGGGGATCATCATGTAACGGCTGATCAGAATCCCTGCCAGCGCGCACAGACTCATTTCCAGCGTCAGCACTCCGTGCGGCACGTTCCACGGCCTGCGGGGTACGAGGAAACAGCCTGTCAGCAACGCTGCTGTTTCCGGAAAAATAATCTCCTGAATACCTGTGAACGACGCTGCCAGCCCCATCATTCCCATGATCCCCAGGGATACCACCCAGCCGATACCTGAATTTATTTTCATCCGTCTCTCTCCCTGCCACACATTCAAGGAGCCGGGACATCCTGCCCCGGCTCTGCCTTTGATCAGTTCATCACATACAGCTGCGTTATGACGTTCCGGTCACCCTTCAGGGTGTAGGCAAACAGTACCTGACTCCCGGCAGTTCCTTCGTTCACCGCGTCCACCAGGTTTTCCACCGTCGTAATGCCATTACCGCTGAAATCCCGGACCGCCTCATCTCCCCGGAGACAGTAAACGGTGTCCGGGGATCCTCCCGCGACAGAAAGCATATCCTGATAACCGGAAAGAACCGGCCCGGCATAGAATCCTCCCATCATGGATTTGGTCGTATTGTCCCATCTGACGGAAGTGGCATCCGCTACATATCCGCTCAGTACATACGCCTCTCCATCCGCTGTCCTCCGGGTGTACCATCCGCTTTTGACAGTTCCGTTTTCCGGCCTGACCACCGTCATTTTTTTCTCCTCTGCGTCAGCGGAATCATAATACGTCACTGTCACACCATCATTTCGCAGTTCCCCGGCAGCGTTCTCATAGGCAGTCATTCCTGCCGTCCCGGTCACCCGGATCAGAGATTCTTTCGTATCCGTACTATAGGATTCTTTTTCCGTAAATACGGTTGTCACCTGCCGGGTTCCCCGCAGGTTTTTCCGGATAACACAAACTGCCCCGGCCGGGATTTCCGGCAGGCCGTCCAGCACGGAAGCGCTGAGATTGTCCGCCTTTGTCCCACCAACCATGACAGTCCTGACCTGGTCGGATACCTTCACGCGGTTGATCCGCTTTGCGCCAGCCGCATAATCATTTCCTGTTGTATAAGAGAAACTGCAGAGGACCTCGTCCGGATCATAAGCCTCTGTCGAAAGGAAGCAGCCTGCAGCGGATTCACAGTATACTGCAGCGATTCCGTTCCTGAAAAAGAGACTGTCTCTGTCCGCCACCAGGTTCGGGTCAGACGTCCCGTTTTCAGGGATGTCCCTGTAAGACTCCAGCCAGGCAGCGGTACTTCCGGCCATGGATGCCTCTTTTGTCCTGACTGCCTCCGGCACCTCAGCAGAGCGGGTCAGGGAAGCAGCATCATACAATTTCATCTTCCGGAGCCCGCCCGACTCTGTAATCCCCTGTATATACCAGGAATCAGAGTTTCCGGAGGCTGCTTTTACACGATACAGTGACTTAATATAGATCCAGTCCACAGATCCGGTCTCTTCTTCTGTCAGCTCATATCCTTTGAGATAGCCGAAGCGATCCAGATAGGCGGTACCGTCCTTCTCCGCGCTGATCGGGATTTCACCCATCCGGTAACCCGCTGCCTGCCTGCAGGTTCTGCCGCCGATCACAGCCAGTCCGTCGTCCCGGCCTTCTCCGGAGGCATTCCGGAGCTCTGTAAGCGCGCCGTACACTTCCTCCGGCCGGTACGCGTCGATCAGATTGGACCAGTCCGTTTCCAGCGCGTAGCCTCCGTCATAGCTCAGGAAATGATAGGCAGGCGCCACCAGGAGTTTCTCACCCCGCGCCGCGGAGGCAACCGCGGAAAAATATTCTTCCTCCGCTGTGATTACCACCCGGGAGGAACCTGTATCCACCGTCAGGGTTTCTTTTTCCGCGTCCGCGGCACTGACTTCCTTTAATTCATAAAACATCGCGATGATCTTTGTCACCTGGCGCGTCGTTTCATCTGTATAAATCTCAACCTGGACACCATTGCCGGTCAGCACATCAGCGATGTCCGCGCCGCTGCGGATGTAGCCTGCGGACGGTTCTATCTGCCCGCCATTGATGTATACAACCGTATTCCGGAAGCTGTACTCTCCGAAGTCCTTCTGCAGCTCCTGCGCGCTTTTCTTTTCTGTATAAAGAAACGACGGTGTTTCCAGCGCTTCCTTACGGATTATCCGGCTGCCTTTTTTCCAGACCGCGTAACGATGCCCGAACACGTCCTTCTGGCCCGCAGTATAACGGACATCCGCAAACAGCTTTTCTACCAGCTGTTCGGTCGTATCGTTACTCCGGAACTGGTAGTCCTTCTGCGGATCGTTCTTTACGGATTCATACCGGCCTGACAGTTCCTGAGGATCGTCCCCAGCTGGCTTGCCTGTTTGGTCCGTCCCGTTCCGGACAACCTTCCTATCCGCTTTCAGCGCGTTAAAAATCATCTGCGCCGCTTCTTCTCTCGTAAGGAACTCTCCCTGTTCCTTCGCCACTCCCGTCAGGAGGCCGGATTCCCGTGCCAGCCGTACCGCGCTGTCCGGCCACTGCCGTCCGACATCCTCTGCTCCGTAGCCGAGGATTTTATCCAGGATCGTCGCCAGGTGCGCGACTGTCACGCTCCCTTCCGGATCAAAACGGCCATCCCCCATCCCGTTGAGGTAGCCGCTGGCTGCCCCATACGCGATATAGGACGCAGCCCAGTGATCCGGAGCGACATCGTCAAAAACGATCTCCGGTTCCTGTGCAGGCTCCGGCATATCGTTTTCCTGTCCCACTAAAATCGATACCAGTTTCGCGGTCTGTGCCCGCGTTAAGATGCCCTGCGGCTGGAAAGTTCCATCTTCCATGCCATTGACAATCCCCAGCCCTGCCAGGACGGTCACTGCCTCTCCGCAGTGAATCCTGTCACCATCCCGGAACTGTACGCATTCCGTGACGGACGGACTGACGGATCCTGCGCTGTCTCCGGTTCCGGACGACGCATATGCTGTCCCCGGAAGCAGACACACCGACATTGCCGCAGAAAGCACCATCGACAGTACTTTCTTCATGATATTCTCCCTCTGTGTAAATAGTCGGATCCACTGGAGCTTTCGTAACAATCTGGTACCCGGTCCGTTTGCTTCCGGAATAAAGCGCTGTCTGTGACCAGATCACCGTTTCCGGACGACTCCATGTATCCCCCTGAAAAATTGACAATTGGTCAGGAGAACAGCAGTTTCATGACCTGCAGTTCCTGACCGAAACCCCTGATACAGATTGCGGCATCGATCTGCCGGCAATCCATATTTCTTTTTATATTATACTCGATACTCAGCCCTCAGGCAAATGTTCTCTCCAGCAGTGCCCTGTACGTTCCCGGCGGGAGATCGTACAGCTCATCTATAAAATTGCCGGAAAAAATCTCTCCGGGTACGCCCACACGCTGGATACGGCCGGCTTTTACACAGGCGATCCTGTCAGAGACCCGTTCCGCCAGGAACAGCTCATGCAGGCTCATGATCACGGTCAGACCCTGCTCAGCGCAGAGCTGACGCAGGATGTCCAGCAGTTCCAGCTGAT
>CAMNJG010000029.1 GCA_946541285.1 uncultured Clostridia bacterium | reverse complement strand
CTACGTGACCAATTGTACCGATGTTTACATGCGGTTTGGTCCTTTCAAACTTTTCCTTAGCCATTCTGTTTTCCTCCCAATAATGGTGTATTGCAGGGGAAACGCCACATCCGGCCAGACTGCCCCTATACAGCGTTTCCCGTCATTTTACTGAAAATCAGGTTCTGCCTATTTTCCTGTAATCTTTTCAACAAGACTGTTTGGAACCTGTTCGAAGTGATCCATCTGCATGACGTAGATACCTCTGCCCTGCGTCTTGGATCTGAGGTCTGTCGCGTATCCGAACATCTCGGAGAGCGGAACAAAACCATCGACAGTCGCCTGTCCGTTGCGGATATCGGTACCGGAGATACGGCCTCTTCTGGAGGAGATATCACCGATGATATCGCCCATGTATTCTTCCGGAATGGATACTTCCACCTTGAAGATCGGTTCGAGGAGAACCGGAGCACCCTTTCTGTCGGCTTCCTTGAATGCCATGGAAGCGGCAATCTTGAACGCCATATCGGAAGAGTCGACTTCATGATAGGAACCATCATACAGCTCTACGCCGACATCGACAACCTGATAGCCAGCGAGAACACCTGTCTGCATCGCTTCCTGGATACCTTCGTCGATCTTGGAGATGTATTCCTTCGGAATCGCGCCACCGACGATGGAGTTTTTGAATTCGTAACCTTCGCCCGGTTCTCTCGGATAAACCTTGATCTTGACATGACCGTACTGACCATGACCACCGGACTGTTTCGCGTATTTGTAGTCGACATCTGCCGGCTGGGAAATCGTTTCCTTGTAGGAAACCTGTGGTTTGCCGACGTTGGCTTCCACCTTGAACTCTCTCAGCAGACGGTCAACAATGATCTCGAGGTGAAGTTCACCCATACCTGCGATGATGGTCTGACCGGTATCCGCGTTTGTATAGGTTCTGAAAGTAGGGTCTTCTTCTGCCAGCTTCGCCAGCGCGACACCCATCTTTTCCTGACCGGCCTTGGTCTTCGGTTCGATGGCGATCTCGATAACCGGATCCGGGAATTCCATGGATTCCAGGATGATCGGATCATTTTCCGCGCAGAGGGTATCGCCTGTTGTCGTATCCTTGAGACCTACCGCTGCCGCGATGTCACCTGAATACAGTCTGTCGATTTCCTCTCTCTTGTTGGCGTGCATCTGCAGGATACGGCCGATACGTTCTTTTTTACCCTTTGTCGCATTGTATACATAGGAGCCGGATTCCAGTGTACCGGAGTACACTCTCAGGAATGCCAGTTTTCCGACGAACGGGTCTGCCATGATCTTGAAGGCCAGCGCAGAGAACGGACCTTTGTCATCCGCTTTTCTGCTTGCCGGTTCTTCAGAATCAGGAAGAACGCCCGATACCGGAGGGATATCCAGTGGAGACGGCATGAAATCAACAATTGCGTCGATCAGCGGCTGTACACCCTTGTTTTTATACGCAGATCCGCAGACCATCGGTACCATTTCGTTGGCAATGGTCGCTTTTCTGATTGCTTTTCTGAGATCTTCTTCGGAGAGGTCATCTTCTTCCAGATACTTCTCCATGAGCTCTTCATCGGTTTCCGCGACGGACTCTACGAGTTTTCTTCTCCACTCTTCCGCCAGTTCCATCATGTCTTCCGGAATATCGGTTTCGTCCATGACTTTTCCGAGGTCGTCCTCGTAGATTTCGGCCTTCATTTTAATGAGGTCGATAATCCCCTTGAACTCATCCTCAGCGCCGATCGGCAGCTGGATCGGAACCGGATTCGCCTTGAGACGGTCGTGAACCATCTCAATAACATGATAATAATCCGCGCCCAGGATATCCATCTTGTTGACGAAAATCATCCTTGGTACGTTATATTTCTCAGCCTGTCTCCATACAGTTTCAGACTGAGGCTCAACACCGCCCTTGGCGCTGAGTACTGTAACCGCGCCGTCCAGAACACGAAGTGATCTCTCTACCTCAACGGTGAAATCTACGTGGCCCGGGGTATCAATGATATTGATCCTGTGGCCTCTCCAGATACACGTCGTAGCAGCAGAAGTGATCGTGATGCCTCTCTCTTTCTCCTGCTCCATCCAGTCCATCGTCGCGGCACCATCGTGTACCTCGCCGATCTTATGGGTGATTCCGGTGTAGAACAGAATTCGCTCTGTGGTCGTGGTCTTGCCGGCATCAATGTGGGCCATGATACCGATGTTTCTTGTATGTTCAAGATCATATTTTCTTGCCATACCAGATCCTCCTTCCCGTGCCGCGCAGAAGTTCCGCGGCCTGTAGTCTTTCTGTAATCCGGGACACTACCATCTGTAATGCGCAAAAGCTCTGTTCGCTTCGGCCATCTTGTGTGTGTCTTCTTTTCTCTTCACGGACGCGCCGGTATTGTTCGCAGCGTCCATCAGTTCCTTTGCCAGACGCTCATACATATATTTTTCGCCTCTGGCGCGCGTGAACTTTGTCAGCCATCTGAGCGCGAGAGTCTGTCTTCTGGCAGGTCTGACTTCGATTGGCACCTGATAGTTCGCACCACCGACACGTCTTGCCTTGACTTCTACAGTCGGCATGATGTTGTTCATCGCGGTCTCAAATACATCGAGCGGATTTTCGCCCGTCTTTTCTCTGATCATGTCAAAAGCATCATATACGATGCCCTGAGCAACTCCTTTTTTGCCGTCCAGCATAATGTTGTTGATCAGCTTCGCGACAACAACACTGCCGTATACTGGATCAGGGAGTACTTCTCTCTTAGGAACATTTCCTTTTCTTGGCACTTCGCTTCCCTCCTTGAAAGTTATCCTTTGCGCTGAAAAGCGCGAAAACAACCTGTCCGCAATACACATGCGGACGCAGGTACTCGACAGTTCTCAGACTGCCGCTGTGCGCAGATATACTGTGTTAGATAATATATCATTCCTCATACTGCCTTGCTGATACGTTCCGCGGGGAAACGTCCCGCATGCCTCTGTCTGAGTGCGCTGTTTTTTGTAAATGGACGTAGCTTCTTATTTCTTAGGTCTCTTGGCACCGTACTTGGAACGGCCCTGCATCCTTCCGGATACACCAGCGGTATCGAGGGTACCTCTGACGATATGGTATCTTACACCCGGGAGGTCCTTGACTCTTCCGCCTCTGATCAGTACCACACTGTGTTCCTGAAGATTATGTCCGATACCCGGAATGTAAGCAGTGACTTCGATTCCGTTGGTCAGACGTACTCTTGCTACCTTTCTGAGAGCGGAGTTCGGCTTCTTAGGAGTCACAGTCTTGACAGAAGTGCAGACTCCTCTCTTCTGCGGTGATCTTGTGTTGGTCGGTACTCTCTTGAGGGAGTTCATTCCTCTCAGGAGTGCCGGAGCTGTTGATTTTTTGACCGTTCTTTTACGGCCTTCTCTTACCAGCTGATTAATAGTAGGCATTCTTTCTCCTTTCCTGCAGATCGTATCCATACGACAGGGAGCAGCGCTCCTGCCGGTGATGAATGCAAATCGCAAATGATCATGATATATATCTAAACCTGAAAAGGCTTAAATCAGGATAATGCTGCCTCCGGGACAACAGCCACGAAATCTGTGGTTTTATGCTTCCCGGACAGACAGTCTGCCCGCTACTGCGGCTCCCTTCGCGATGCCGCAGATCGATCCCAGACTTTTTTTGGTATCGATGCAGGTAATCTTTATATGCCGGAGTTCCGCTGCCTCCAGAACAGGACGCGTGACAAAATGATCACTGTCCCGCGCGATCAGAATCTCGCTGAGACGTCCTTTTTCCAGCATACGGAGAGTTTCTCTGGCTCCAATTGTCATCTCTGCTGTCATCGTAAACCTCCGTTTCCGCGTCAGCGCGCGGTATCACCAGACTGCACAAAAATCGGTGGCCGAAGCCACCGATCATTTTCCACAATCCATGCACCACTATATCATAGCGCATATTCATTTGTCAACAGGAAAGACTGTTTTGTTTTGGGGACCCTTTTCAAAACGTTGTGCGTTTTGAAAAGGGTGTCCCCAAAACTGTGATACTGTTATAAGCAGCGTTTTTTCATATAGTTCTGGCTGGCCACTGAATTGTAATCAGAAGCCGTTACTCCAGCTCCTCCGGCAGTTCTGTTTCCGGCGTTTCCTCCGGATCTTCCTGCAGTTCACCGGTGATTCCGTCCGGTTCCGCAGCTTCCGTTCCTTCCGGTACTGCTCCCGGTTCTTCCTCAGAGAGTACCAGTTCCTCCTCACCTTCCTCTGTGAAGATGATTTCATCCTCTGCGCTGTCCTCTGCCGCAAAGGTTTCTTCCTGGAACAATGCTCCGGTTTCCACGTCCTCATCGACGCCTTCCGTCATCGCTTCTTCTGCTTCCGCGGCTTTTTTCTCTTCTGCCGCTTCCTGCGCAGCCCGGGCCGCTTCTTCCGCGGCTCTCGCGTTTTCTTCTTCCGCGATTCTCTGAGCTTCCTCCGCCAGCGCTTTTTCCAGTTCAATTTTTCTGAGATGTTCGTCCATAATCGACTGGTTTTCGCCGTAATCCAGATGGATATCCCGATATCTTCTCAGTCCGGTTCCCGCCGGGATGAGTTTGCCGATAATGACGTTTTCCTTCAGGCCGTGCAGGTGATCGATCTTTCCCTTGATCGCTGCGTCGGTGAGCACCTTGGTGGTCTCCTGGAAGGAAGCGGCTGACAGGAAGGAATCCGTTGCCAGGGAAGCCTTGGTAATCCCGAGGAGTACCGGGATACTGGTCGCCGGCTGGCCACCGTTTTCCACAGCTTCCTGATTGGCTTCCAGGAATTCCTTCTGACTGTACTGCGCGCCCGGAAGAAGAATGGTGTCTCCCGGTTCGTCAACCTTGACTTTGCCGAGCATACGGCTGACAATCACTTCGATATGCTTGTCGTTGATATCAACACCCTGCATCTTGTACACGCGCTGTACTTCTTTGATGAGGTACTCATAGACACCGCCCAGTCCCTTGATCCGGAGGACATCATGCGGATTGAGAGGACCCTGTGTAATACCGGCGCCAGCGTCCACATGACTGCCGGTTTCCACTTTCAGACGGGCACCGTAAGGAACATTGTACTCACGCATCTGGCCATCTGCGTCAGAGGCCACCATAATCTGTGTCGTATTATCCTCCAGCACCTCAATGGAAGCGACGGTTCCGGATTCTTCACAGATTTCCGCGAGACCTTTCGGCTTACGCGCTTCGAAAAGTTCCTCGACTCGAGGAAGACCCTGTGTGATATCTCCACCCGCAACACCACCGGAGTGGAAGGTACGCATAGTCAGCTGGGTACCCGGTTCCCCGATGGACTGCGCCGCTGTAATCCCGACGGCTTCGCCGATTTTGACCGTCTGTCCGGTTGCCAGGCATCTGCCGTAGCACTTGCAGCAGACACCGGTTTCGCTCTCGCAGGTAAGTACCGAGCGGATCTTTACCTTCTGGATACCGGCGTTTTCAATATCTTCTGACTGTTCGTCCGTAATTTCTTCATTTCTGTAGACAAGGATTTCTCCGGTGGAAGGATCTTTGATATCCTCTGCCGCGGTTCTGCCTGTGATTCTCTCTCTCAGAGGCTCGATTTCCTCCTTGCCTTCCATAAAGGCGCTGACTTCAATTCCCCGTTCGGTCCCGCAGTCTTCTTCCCTGACGATGACGTTGTGGCTGACATCCACCAGACGCCTCGTCAGATAACCGGAGTCCGCTGTACGGAGCGCGGTATCGGACAGACCCTTACGGGCACCATTGGAGGAAACGAAGTAATCCAGTACAGACAGGCCTTCACGGAAGTTGGCGGTGATCGGTGTTTCGATCGTCTCACCCTGCGCGTTCGCCATGAGGCCTCTCATACCGCCGACCTGCTTGATCTGGTTCCGGCTGCCTCGAGCGCCGGAATCGGCCATAACAAACAGATTGTTCAGTTTTCCAAGAGAACCCATCAGCTCATCCGCGATTTTTTCGGTCGTGACACTCCAGGTCTGGATGACTTTTTCATGCCTTTCTTCGTCCGACATCAGACCGGCGCGGTACGCTTTCTGGTATTTATCGACAACGCCCCAGGCATCGTCAATAATTTCTTCCTTGGTTTCCGGGATTTTCATATCCGCGACACTGATCGTGAACGCGGCCTTTGTTGAGTATTTGTAGCCCAGCGCCTTGATGTGGTCCAGCATTTCGACGGTTCCCGTATTGGCGTGGACTTTAAAGCATTTCTTGATGATTTTTCCCAGTTCTTTTTTACCGACCAGGAAGTCAATCTCCAGTCCGTAAGGATCCTTTTCTCTGTCAACAAACCCCAGATCCTGCGGAATGTTCTGGTTGAAGATGAACCGGCCGACTGTCGATTCAACGATTCTGCCGCGGTCTCCTTCGCCCTTTGTCATCCTGACCCTGACTCTGGCGTGGATCCCTACCAGGCCTTCCAGATAGGCCATGAACATTTCATCATAATCCGTAAATACCCTGTAAACAGGATTTCCGTCCTGATCCTTTCCTTCGCCTTTTTCCGCGTAAGTGTTACGCTCATCGGAACCCGGATGGGTCAGATAATAGGATCCCAGGATCATGTCCTGTGTCGGTACATTGATCGGGGAACCATCTTTTGGCGCCAGGACATTGTTGACAGACAGCATCAGGTATCTGGCCTCTGCCTGCGCTTCTACGGACAGTGGCAGATGTACCGCCATCTGGTCTCCGTCAAAGTCCGCGTTATACGGCGTGCAGACCAGCGGATGGAGTTTGATCGCCTTGCCTTCCACCAGTACCGGTTCAAACGCCTGGATTCCCAGTCTGTGCAGGGTCGGGGCACGGTTCAGCAGAACCGGATGCTCCCTGATTACATCATCCAGTACATCCCATACGTCCGGACTGACTCTTTCCACCATGCGCTTGGCGCTCTTGATATTATGGGCCTTGCCGTGCTCCACCAGACGCTTCATAATGAATGGCTTGAAGAGTTCCAGTGCCATCTTTTTCGGGAGTCCGCACTGATAGAACTTCAGTTCCGGTCCGACGACGATAACCGAACGTCCGGAATAATCGACACGCTTGCCCAGCAGGTTCTGTCTGAAACGTCCCTGCTTGCCCTTGAGCATGTCGGAAAGGGACTTGAGCGGCCTGCCTCCCGGCCCTGCGACCGGACGGCCGCGCCTGCCATTGTCGATCAGCGCGTCGACAGCCTCCTGCAGCATCCGCTTTTCGTTGCGGATGATGATATCCGGCGCGCCCAGTTCCAGCAGTCTCCTGAGACGGTTGTTCCGGTTAATGACACGTCTGTAAAGGTCATTGAGATCGGAAGTCGCGAAACGGCCGCCATCCAGCTGGACCATCGGACGCAGATCCGGCGGGATGACCGGAACGACTTCCAGGACCATCCATTCCGGTTTGTTGCCGGAGGCCCGGAACGCTTCGATGACTTCAAGTCTCCTGACAATCTTGATCCGTTTCTGACCGGAAGCGGTCTTCAGTTCCTCTCTGAGTTCCGAGGACATTTCTTCCAGGTCGATCTCCTCCAGGAGCTTACGGACTGCCTCCGCGCCCATGGCTGCCTTGAACTGATCCCCGAACTGTGACCTGAGTTCTCTGTACCGGTCTTCGTTGATGATATCTCTCTTATTGAGGCCTGTTACGGAAGGATCTCCCGGGTCCGTAACAATATAGGAAGCGAAGTAAAGCACTCTCTCCAGGTTTCTCGGTGTAATGTCGAGAACCAGTCCCATCCGGCTCGGGATCCCCTTAAAATACCAGATGTGTGATACCGGAGCCGCCAGGTTGATGTGCCCCATCCTCTCTCTTCTTACCTTCGATTTTGTGACTTCCACACCGCAGCGGTCGCAGACGACACCCCTGTATCTGATTCGCTTATACTTCCCGCAGTGGCATTCCCAGTCCTTGGTTGGTCCGAAGATTTTTTCGCAGAAAAGCCCGTCTTTTTCAGGTTTCAGAGTCCTGTAATTGATCGTTTCCGGCTTCGTCACTTCTCCATGGGACCAGCTGAGGATCTTATCGGTCGACGCGAGACCGATCTGTAATGCGTCAAAATTATTTGAATCGTACAAGGAGCTTTCCCCCTTTTCTCTGTATATCAGTTCTGAAACAGGTTCTTTCTCAGGAATAATGTGAAACCATCGTCAGGAACTGCCGCATGATAGATTGCGGCAGTTCCCTGCCGGTCGTCCGAACATAGTTCCTTGGTTCTAGTCTGTCAGGCCGTCATCCTGATCAAGCATGATGCCATCAAGGGAAATCGAATCCGCCATGAAGAGCGCATCGTCATCGTCATCATGCATTCCGGTGTATGGAGATATCTCCTCTTCTTCGAGAGCAAGCATTTCCGCGTCCGGTTCCTCCGGATCCTGTTCCTCTTCTATTTCTACTTCTGACAGCATCGCGATATCTTCTTCTGAAGGTGCCGCGTTCACTTCTTCTTCACTGGTGGAAGTACTCGACATAATATTTTCCAGTTCCTGTGAAGTCTCATATTCATAGGATTCCTGCAGGTCGAGTTCCTCACCCTTGTCGTCCAGTACTCTGACATCCAGCGCGAGCGACTGCATTTCCTTCATCAGTACTTTGAAAGATTCCGGGATTCCCGGTTCCGGGATATTTTCTCCTTTGACAATGGCTTCATAGGTTTTGACCCTGCCTACGACGTCATCGGATTTTACTGTTAAAATTTCCTGTAATGTATAGGCCGCTCCGTAGGCTTCCAGCGCCCAGACTTCCATCTCGCCGAAACGCTGCCCGCCAAACTGCGCTTTGCCGCCCAGAGGCTGCTGGGTAACGAGGGAATACGGGCCGGTACTTCTGGCATGGATCTTGTCGTCAACCAGATGGTGAAGTTTCAGCATATACATAATGCCTACCGTTACCGGCTGGTCGAAATATTCGCCGGTCCTGCCGTCCCGGACTTTGAATTTTCCTTCTACCGGAAGCCCTGTCTCTTTAAAGATGTCAATGATGTCACTTTCCTGCGCGCCGTCAAATACCGGGGTCGCGATATGCCATCCCTTCGCTCTGGCCCCCATACCGATATGGGTCTCCAGAACCTGCCCGATATTCATTCGGGACGGTACGCCCAGAGGATTCAGCATGATCTGGAGAGAAGTCCCGTCATCGAGGAACGGCATATCCTCCATTGGGAGGATTCTGGAGATGACACCCTTGTTTCCGTGTCTTCCTGCCATCTTGTCGCCGACATTGATCTTTCTCTTGGTGGCAACATAACATCTGACGAGGCGGTTGATTCCCGGCGGAAGGTCGTCACCATTGTCCCTGGAGAATTCCATGACCCGGACGACGATACCGGTTTCGCCATGAGGCAGTTTGAGGGAAGTGTCCCTGACTTCTCTGGCTTTTTCACCGAAGATCGCCCGCAGCAGTCTTTCTTCCGCGGAAAGCTCCGTTTCACCTTTTGGTGTGACCTTTCCTACCAGAATGTCAGAAGCGTTGACTTCGGCTCCGACGCGGATGACACCATGTTCGTCGAGGTTGCGGAGCGCGTCCTCCCCGACATTCGGGATATCTCTTGTTATTTCCTCCGGTCCCAGTTTGGTATCCCTGGCTTCGGATTCGTACTCTTCAATATGGATGGAGGTCAGCACGTCATCCATGAGCAGGCGCTCATTGAGGATGATGGCGTCCTCGTAATTGTAGCCTTCCCATTCCATAAATCCAACGAGAAGGTTTTTGCCCAGCGCCAGGTCCCCATTATCGGTCGCCGGACCGTCCGCGATGACTTCGCCGGTTTCCACATGCTCGTTTTTGTTGACGATCGGTCTCTGATTGACGCAGGTTCCCTGATTGGAGCGCTTGAATTTGAGCATTTTGTAATCTTCAAGCTCTCCGTTGTCATCACGTCTGATTTTGATCTTGGTGGAATCGACGTATTCTACCGTACCGGCATGATTCGCGATGACAACCACACGGCTGTCATGAGCTGCCTTGGCTTCCATCCCGGTACCGACCAGCGGACTTTCAGAAATCAGCAGTGGCACCGCCTGTCTCTGCATGTTGGCACCCATCAGCGCCCGGTTCGCGTCATCATGCTCCAGGAATGGGATGAGCGCCGTCGCGATGGAAACAACCTGCTTCGGCGATACGTCCATGTAATCTATTTTTTCTCTTGGAATGAGGTCTACTTCGCCTCCAACTCCTCTGGATGCCACTTTTTCGTTGACAAAACGATGATTTTCGTCCAGCGGTTCGTTGGCCTGCGCGATAATCATCGGTTCCTCTTCGTCCGCGGACAGGTACTCGATCTTGTTGGTGACAATCCCGGTTCCCTTGTCCACCACACGGTAAGGAGTTTCGATAAAGCCGTATTCGTTGACCTTTCCATAGGTAGTCAGCGAACCGATCAGACCGATGTTCGGACCTTCCGGGGTCTCAATCGGACACATTCTGCCGTAATGGGAATGGTGGACGTCACGGACTTCAAATCCCGCCCGTTCCCTGGAAAGACCGCCGGGACCCAGTGCGGAAAGTCTTCTCTTGTGGGTCAGCTCACCCAGCGGGTTGTTCTGGTCCATGAACTGTGACAGCTGGGAGCTTCCGAAGAACTCCTTGATCGCTGCCGTAACCGGCCGGATATTGATCAGGTTCTGCGGAGTGGCATTTTCGATCTCCTGCGTCCCCATCTTTTCCTTAACCGTCCGCTCCATACGTGCCAGGCCGATCCGGAACTGGTTCTGCAGGAGTTCGCCGACTGTTTTCAGGCGGCGGTTTCCGAGATGGTCAATGTCATCGACCCTGCCGATGCCATGATTGAGTCCGAGGATATAACTGACCGAAGCGACAATATCCGAAGTCAGGATATGTTTCGGGGAAAGCTCATGACGTCTGGCATGGAGCGCGCGCTTCAGTTCCTTTTCGTCCGCGTCCTCATATTCTTCCAGGAGCTTGATCAGCTCCGGATAATAGACTCTGTCCGCGACTTTCGTATCCGACAGGTCATAATCTATATATGCGTGGATATCCACAAAATTGTTCCCGATGACTTTTACACGGGTTTCTTCATACTGGGCATCGTAAACCCAGACAACGGATATCCCTGAATTTTCAATCTGTTTCGCGACTTCTTCCGTGATATATTCACCGGCTTCCACGTAGATTTCGCCGGTTTCTTCGTCTTCAACGGTCTCAGCGCATTTGCAGCCTTTGATGCGGCTGACAAGATCCAGTTTCTTGTTATACTTATATCTGCCGACCCTTGCCAGGTCGTAACGCTTCGGGTCAAAGAAAAGCGCGTCAATCGTAGCCTTCGCGCTCTCAACAGTCGGAGGTTCCCCCGGTCTCAGTTTTTTGTAGATTTCCTTGAGACCATCCTCGTAATTGGTGGTCATATCTTTGCCGAGTGTTTTAATCAGACGGTCATCCGGTCCGAACGTATCGAGAATTTCTTCGTTGGTCCCGAAACCAAGCGCTCTGAGAAGAATGGTCACTGGCTGTTTTCTGGTACGGTCCACTCTGACGGAAATCACGCCGTTGGAATCCGTCTCATACTCCAGCCATGCGCCTCTGTTTGGAATAATCTGTGAGGAAAAAAGATTCTGATTGGATTTGTCGTTTGTGACGGAATAATACGGACCCGGCGATCTGACGAGCTGTGTAACGACCACTCGCTCCGCTCCGTTATAAATGAAGGTTCCTTTGTCGGTCATGAGTGGGAAATCACCCATGAACACTTCCTGTACTTTGATTTCGCCGGTTTCATGATTAATCAGTCTCGCCACGACCCGGAGCGGTGCTGCGTAAGTGGTATCGCGTTCCTTGCATTCTTCCTGGCTGTAGTTCGCGTGCTCACTGTCGAGCCTGTAGTCTGTAAACTCCAGTGTCAGATTTCCCGCGTAATCCTTGATCGGCGAAATGTCATCAAAAACCTCCTTCAGTCCTTCCCGGATAAACCAGGCATAGGAATCGTTCTGGATCTGCAGGAGGTGTGGCATCTCGGCTACCTCATGAATCGTCTGGTAGCTCATTCTGTCGGTTTTTCCAATTTTAACAAGCTGAGGCATTAAACATCACTCCTTGCGTGCAGCACACCTGTATATCGTAGCATAATGGTGTGATATTATACCATTTTTCACTCACAAAGTCAAAAACATTTTTTTATCTGGAAACTGTGCTGTTTCCACAGA
>CAMNJG010000028.1 GCA_946541285.1 uncultured Clostridia bacterium | reverse complement strand
CTGATGACCTTTCAAAATGGTGAGCGGAGCAACGCAGGACTCCATTCCGGGCAGTTTTTTTGTTTCAGTGGCCGATCGCTGAACAGTAACAGGAATAAAGAGAAGATCGTTGCATATAACGTGGATATGTTTTAAGATATCTTTTAGTTCGATATAACAGGTTTTAACTGGAGATTTTGCATGATTTATAATGACATACTGGAAGCCATGGGACAGACGCCTGTGATACGCCTGAACCGGATGGCAGATGAGAACAGCGCGGAGATTCTGGTAAAATACGAAGGGCTGAATATTGGCGGCTCGATCAAGAGCCGCACAGCGTATAATATGATCCTGGACGCGGAGAAAAAGGGACTGATCGGTAAAGATACCATCATCGTAGAACCGACCAGCGGCAATCAGGGAATCGGCCTGGCACTGGTCGGAGCGGTCCGCGGCTATAAAACTGTAATCATTATGCCGGATTCTGTCAGTGAGGAACGCAGGAAGCTGGTGAGGCATTACGGCGCGGAAGTGATCCTGATCCATGATGCCGGCGATATCGGCGCCTGTATTGACGAGTGCCTGCAGACAGCACTCCGGATGCAGAAAGAAGATCCGCATGTTTTTGTCCCTCAGCAGTTTACCAATCCGGCCAATAATCAGGCTCACAAGTATCACACGGCTGTGGAGATCCTGGAGCAGGTGGGAGGCCCGATTGACGGCTTCTGTTCCGGTGTCGGTACCGGCGGGACGATTTCCGGGATCGGAGAGACCCTGAAAGCGCTGAACCCGCAGATTGAAATCTGGGCAGTGGAGCCGGAGAACGCGGCGATCCTGTCCGGAGGCAGTATCGGGACTCATCTGCAGATGGGGATTGGCGACGGGCTGATCCCGGATAATCTCAACCAGCAGATTTACAGTGATATCTGTGTCATTACGGATGAGGAAGCGATCCAGACGGCGAAAGACCTGGCCCGTAAGGAAGGGATCATGTGCGGGATCTCCAGCGGGACCAATGTCTGCGCGGCGCTGAAGCTGGCAAGGAAGCTGGGGCCGGGAAAAACCGTTGTAACGATCCTTCCGGATACGGCGGAGCGTTACTTCAGTACGCCGCTGTTTGAAAATGAATAGATATCATGAGGTTTGCATCAACGAAAATGATAATTTCCGGAAATGAAAATATTTTCCGATAAAGATCCTGCGTAATTGTCATTTTCAGAATTTTCTGCAGAAACAAAAAACTTTTGTATGCAAAAAATAAAATGTATGCACTTGTAAAATTGTCCGATTACGATATAATCAGTGTATTATACTTTTCGGCAGTACTGATGTACAGACACGTGGCGTGTGACAGGGAGGACGGCAGTTCCGGGAAGCAGCGGCCACGGGATCGGTCAGACAGGCGAAAGATTTCCAGAGTAAACAGGAGGAACAGGAAAATGGAACAGCTTAATATCGGAATTCTCGGCGCGACAGGAATGGTCGGACAGCGTTTTGTCACACTTCTCGCAGATCATCCATGGTTCAATATCACTGTACTCGCGGCATCTCCGCGTTCCGCCGGCAAGACCTACGCGGAAGCAGTTGACGGCAAATGGAAGCTGGAAGGAGAGGTTCCTGAGAATGTCCGTGAGATCGTGGTCATGGACGTTTCGGATATCAGTGCGATCGCTGAAAAAGTTGACTTCGTATTCTCTGCTGTGGATATGAAGAAGGAAGAGATACAGAAAATTGAAGAAGATTACGCGAAAGCTGAGATTCCGGTTGTTTCCAACAATTCCGCTCACCGCTGGACAGAGGATGTCCCGATGGTTGTTCCGGAAATCAACCCGGATCACTACCAGCTGATCGAAGCACAGAAGAAGAGACTCGGGACGACCCGTGGATTCATCGCCGTAAAGCCGAACTGTTCGATTCAGTCCTATACACCGGCGATTGCGGCATGGGAAGAATTTGAACCATATGAAGTCGTGGTTTCCACGTATCAGGCAATCTCCGGAGCCGGGAAGAACTTTGAGACATGGCCGGAAATGGTCGGCAATATCATTCCGTTTATTTCCGGAGAAGAAGAAAAATCCGAAAAGGAACCGCTCAAGGTCCTGGGAACGCTGGCTGGAGACCATATCGTCAATAATGACAGCATCCGGATTACCGCACAGTGTGTCCGCGTACCGGTACTGAACGGCCATACCGCTTCCGTATTCATCAAATTCAGAAAGAATCCGACAAAGGAACAGCTGATCGAAAAGCTGGTGAATTTCAAAGGTCTGCCGCAGGAGCGTGAGCTTCCGATCGCGCCAAAGCAGTTTATCCAGTATCTGGAGGAAGATAACAGACCGCAGGTTCAGATGGATGTCGATTACGAAAAGGGCATGGGCGTATCCATTGGCCGTCTGAGAGAAGATTCCGTTTATGACTGGAAGTTTATCGGACTGAGCCACAATACCCTCCGTGGAGCAGCAGGCGGCGCTGTGGAATCTGCGGAAATGCTCGTAGAGCTGGGATATATCACAAAGAAATAGACAGAATCTGTATATACAGAGTAAATACTTCGGGAACCTGTATCTTTTGCGGGTTCCCGGTTTTTACGGGAACAGTCCGTCGACCGTACCGTTTCAGTGACCGGTGGCGGTGATGCCTGTCCTGTTCCACAGGGATTTGGAGGAAAGGAGAATGGATGGAGTTACTGGTTACATTTCTGGCCGGAGCTTCTGTTCTGATCGGCGCGGTGGTTATCCGCCTGCCGGATAATCAGAAAAGGATTGCTCATCTGAGTATGGCGGTTGCGCTGGGAGCATTATTTTCGTTACTGATCTTTGATCTGCTGCCTGAGATGGCGGAAACAGCGGAGCACAGCGGCTGGCTCCTGCCAGTGGTCCTGGCGGCGGCAGGTATCGTCCTGCTCCGGATTCTGGACCGTTTTGTGCCGGAGCATGAGGATCACGAGCAGAATCACGATACGGGAAACGCGCTGCATATCGGTGTGATGTCTTCCGTAGCGCTGATTCTTCACAATCTCGTTGAAGGGATGACCGTTTACAGTCTGTCATTTTCAGATCTCCGTCAGGGACTGATCCTGGCCCTGGGGGTCGCGCTGCACAATATCCCGGTAGGCCTCCTGATCTGTTCGACACTGAGAGGAGAGAATGTTTTCCGGCAGACGGCTGTTTTCAGTGTTGTCACTCTGTCCACCCTGGTGGGAGGCGTCATCATGCTCCTGGTCAGCGGCCATATGTCGGAGACGGTGACAGGCGCTCTCATTTCTGTGGCGACAGGAATGATTGTTTATCTCGTTTTCTGGGAACTGCTGCCGCATGTGTTCCGGACAAAAACATATCTTCTGAATATTGCCGGCGTTATGTCCGGCATAGTCCTGGTATTTATCAGTACGCTGATTGCGGAATAGCAGCATCATTTTCTTATGAAACAATCACTGATTTCTGTGCTTTCCGGCTTTGTAGCCCGGGGGATACGGCATCGTGTCCCTCCGCCGGACGGAACCGAAAAGATGATGATTATCCTCGGGGCGCGGATGATCGGCATGCATCCCTCCAATTCCCTGCGTTTCCGTCTGGAACGGGCGCTGGAGTATGCGGCGGAACATCCGGAATTGCTGATCATTACATCCGGAGGTCAGGGAAAAAATGAGATCATCCCGGAAGGCGAGGGCATGAAACAGTATCTGGTTTCCAGGGGACTGGAGCCGGAGCGGATCCTGACAGAAAACCGGTCGACCTCGACACGGGAAAATTTCGCGTTTTCCCTGCAGGTGATGAAGGCCGCAGGTTTTGATGAAACAACGCCGGTTGTCTATGTCACCAATGATTATCATTGTTTCCGGGCAGGTCAGTACGCGGAAATGGAGGGTTATCGGCATGTCAGGGGACTCCCGGCGGAAACCCCGGCAGCCTCTGTCCCGGAAAACTACGTGAGAGAGGGACTGTCGATGCTGAAGCTGGCGGGTACAAAGTTCTCCCGCCGGATCATTTCCCGGACGGATCGGCGGAAAGCCGTAAAAGAGAGAAAAAAATGAAAGCGAAGGCTTCCTCAGATACGGACGCCTTCGCTTTTTTGTGTTTTTGCGCAGATCCTCATCGGATCTCTGAATGAAATATTACTCTCCGACCTTCGGCAGCTTCGCGAAGGACGCTTCCAGTTCTTCGTCAGTAGGGATATAATCGTTCATGGTTCCGTTATTGAACTGTTCATACGCGGTCAGGTCGAAATAGCCTGTGCCCGTCAGTCCGAAGACAATGGTCTTTTCTTCGCCGGTTTCTTTACATTTCAGGGCTTCGTCGATCGCGACCTTAATGGCATGGGAGCTTTCCGGTGCCGGCAGGATGCCTTCAACTCTCGCGAAAGTCGTCGCGGCTTCAAAGACACTGGTCTGTTCGATGGCCCTGGCTTCCATCAGACCGTCATGGTAAAGCTGGGAGAGCGTGGTGCTCATTCCGTGGAAACGGAGTCCGCCGGCATGGTTGGCGGAAGGAATGAAGTCGTGTCCCAGAGTATACATTTTGGCCAGAGGGCAGATCATGCCGGTATCGCAGAAATCGTAGGCGTAGATCCCACGGGTAAAGCTCGGGCAGGATGCCGGCTCGACCGCGATAATCTGATAATCTGCTTCGCCTCTGAGTTTTTCACCCATGAACGGAGCGATCAGCCCGCCGAGGTTGGAGCCGCCGCCGGCGCAGCCGATGATCATATCCGGACGGATACCGTATTTGTCCAGAGCGGCTTTGGTTTCGAGTCCGATGATCGACTGATGAAGCAGTACCTGATTGAGCACGCTGCCCAGTACGTAACGGTAGCCTTCATTGGATGTGGCGACTTCTACCGCTTCGGAGATCGCGCAGCCGAGGCTGCCGGTCGTTCCCGGATGTTCCGCGAGGATCTGGCGCCCGACTTCCGTGGTATCCGAAGGTGACGGTACCACAGATGCGCCGTAGGTCCTCATGACTTCGCGGCGGAATGGTTTCTGTTCATAGGAAACCTTGACCATGTAAACCTTACAGTCCAGGTCGAAGTAGGAGCAGGCCATGGAAAGGGCGGTGCCCCACTGTCCGGCTCCGGTTTCTGTTGTTACGCCTCTGAGTCCCTGTTTTTTCGCGTAGTAGGCCTGGGCGATCGCGGAGTTCAGCTTATGGCTGCCGCTCGTATTGTTTCCTTCAAATTTATAGTAAATCTTCGCAGGGGTCTGAAGCTTTTCTTCCAGACAGTAAGCTCTGACCAGAGGAGATGGACGGTACATTCTGTAGAAATCCAGGATTTCCTGTGGGATCGGGGTATATGGTGTCTCCTCGTCCAGTTCCTGCTGAACGAGTTCTTCACAGAAAATCGGAGCCAGTTCTTCGGCCTTCAGGGGTTCTCCGGTTCCCGGATTCAGCAGTGGAGCAGGCTTGTTGGTCATGTCGGCACGCATATTGTACCAGGAAGTCGGCATTTCTTCTTCAGAGAGATAAATTTTGTAAGGGATCTTGCTTTCGGACATGGTAGGGCTCCTTTCTTTTGGTAACGACGGACATAGAATATTTTTATGGAAAATAAAAAATCCCTGACAGAATGAGTGCTTTCATTCTGTCAGGGACGAATTATTTACTGAGTGATAATCCGCGGTGCCACCCTGATTTACGGTTTTACCCGTACAGCTTTGCGGGATACTGACATATCCCCGGCCTCTGACGTGTGCCTGACGTCGCAGAATAATAGGATCGGGGACCGATCTGTTCACTGCGCCCTCCGCGGTCCATTTGATGGTTTGTGTTCCGCCTGATTCTCAGCATCGCAGGCTCTCTGTGGGGGCATCGCCATCTTTATCTCCGCATCAACGGTTTGTGTGACTGTGTGATTTTTATCTAAAATACTACTGTATCTGATCAAAGTCAAGAACTTTTTCTGTATTTCTGAAATATTTCGGATTTTACGTCACAGTTCAGTGTACGGCCAAAATCACAGGAAAAATAAACACCTGTTCCGACGAACGGCGTAACTCGAAAACCAGCATATAAAAATTACACAGCCGATGCTATAATGAATAACAGAATTCTGGTCACCAGGATTCTCAGAAGTACAGTCACCGGATCAGGAAAGGGGGATTCAGGACATCATGAGAAAAGAAACCGTCGAACGCATCAGGAAATTTACAGAGGACCGGGAATGGGAACAGTTCCATACCCCGGGAAGCCTGGCGAAAAGTATTTCGATTGAAGCTGCGGAGCTGCTGGAATGTTTCCAGTGGAGTGAGACAGAGTACGATCTGGAACATGTGAAGGAAGAGCTGGCGGATGTTATTGTCTACTGCCAGGATCTGCTTGACGCGCTGGAACTGGATGTGGACGAAATCGTCAACGCGAAGATGACAAAAAATGAAGAGAAGTATCCGGTCGAAAAAGCGAGAGGCAGCGCCGCCAAATATGATCAGTTACAGAGTCTGAAAAGCTGAGAAGGGTTTACGCAGAAAAAGAGGTGACAGTGATGGCAGTCGTTAGACAGTGGATATGGATTTTTCTGGCAGTTGTTTTGATCGGTTATGGGATTCTTGTGCGCAGTGTCGGCAGTGGCACCGGTTTTTTTCTGGTCTGGCTGTCACTGGGTGCGGCTGCGCTGCTCTGCGCAGCTGCCGCGCATTTTCGTCTCTGGGGGAAACTGCCTCTCTGGTTCAGGATCGTCCTGCTGCTGATGCTTGCAGGAGCAGCAGGACTGTTCCTGTTTGTGGAGTCCCGGATTGCCGGATCGTTTCATGAAGAACCTGTAAAAGACCTGGATTATCTGATCATTCCGGGCGCGCAGATTTATGAAGACGGACCCAGTGTGGTCCTGCGGTACCGTCTGAACGCCGCCTGTGAATATCTGGATGAAAATGAAGGCACGGTCTGTATTGTTTCCGGTGGACAGGGCTACAATGAACCCTATGAGGAGGCAGTGGGGATGAAAGCCTACCTTGTCCTGCACGGCATTGAGGAAAACCGGATTCTGCTGGAGACAGAAGCGGAAAATACGAGGGAAAACATGGAATTCAGCCAGGAACTGTTCGATCCGGAGCATGACCGGGTCGGCATCGTCACGAACAATTTCCATCTGTACAGAGCCTGCGCGCTGGCGAGGAAATCCGGCATCCGTCATGTATACGGCATTGCGGCAGGCTCTACTCCGCTGTACCTTCCCAATAACATGCTGCGGGAATTCATGGGGACAGTCAAGGATTTCGCCTGCGGGAATATCTGATCGCGCGGGCAGTTCCCGGCTGGCCCCGCGGACCGTTGCCTGTCATCCTGAGCGCAGCATTTTTTCTGTGCCTTCTTTTATTCCACCTGACGGATCATCGCCAGGATTTCCTCCCGGAGCTGCTGGTTGACAGTATGGGCTTTCTCCGGAGAATCCTGATGGGAGTAAAAGTAAAACTTGATTTTAGGTTCAGTTCCGCTTGGACGGATGGCAAACCAGCTGCCGTTTTCCAGAAAGACGCGGATCGCGTTCTGCGGGGGGATGTCCTCATACCCTCCGAGATAGTCGATGATCCGGGTCACTCTGCTTCCGGCTGCTTCTGACGGCAGGTGTGTCCGGAACCATTTCATCATCCGTGTGATCCTCTGTTCTCCCGGAATCCCCTCCAGGACAAGATTCGGTTCATCCTCCGCGAAATAGCCGTATTCTGCATAGATTTCCTGCAGGACGTCCCACAGGGTCTTGCCCTGTTTCCGGTAGTAAGCGGCTGCTTCCGCGACCAGCATGCCGGCGGAAATCCCGTCTTTATCGCGTATCTCTTCACAGGCAGAGTAGCCGATCGATTCCTCATAGCCGAAAAGATACGTATATCCGTTGGCCTGCAGCCATGGGATTTTTCCACAGATATTCTTGAATCCGGTCAGGGTCTCAAACATCTCAACACCGTAGGCACGCGCAATGATTTCCGACAGGGAGGACGTGACAATGGATTTGACCATGGCTCCTTTTTCCGGAAGTGTCCCGGCGGCCTTTCGTCCTTCCAGCAGG
Source organism: uncultured Clostridia bacterium (assembly GCA_946541285.1). Lineage (GTDB taxonomy): Bacteria > Bacillota > Clostridia > Peptostreptococcales > Anaerovoracaceae > RUG708. The sequence continues at coordinate 4,407 of CAMNJG010000028.1, read as the reverse complement.
TAGTTCACCAGAAGGTATCCGGTCTGATTTCCGTTGAGCGGGATATATTCGCCTTCATCATTCCGGATTTCGATGGCGAAGCGGTCCGCGTCCGGGTCGGTGGCCATCAGCAGTTCCGCGTTCCGCTGCCTGCCGTACTGTTCACTGAGCCGGAACGCTGCCGGGTCTTCCGGATTCGGGTAGCCGACTGTCGTAAAGTCCGGGTCCGGTTTTTCCTGTTCCGGGACAATCATCCAGTCCGTAAATCCACGGTCTGTCAGCATCTGACGGAACGGGACGGCGCCGCAGCCGTTCAGGGGCGTGTAGATCAGGGGGATGGAAAGATCCAGGTCGTCACCATGATGGATGGCGAGGCTCTCGATTTTATCGAGATAGGCACGGTCATATTCAGATGTCAGGATCCGGATATTTCCCGTTTTCAGCCCGTCTTCAAAAGACGATGTCCGGATGTCCTCCCATGGATTGACGAGTTCGATCCTCTGGCTCATCGCGTCCGCGATTTCGGAGGATACCTGGCAGCCATCTTCCCAGTAAACCTTGTATCCGTTGTATTCTTTTGGATTGTGGGACGCGGTAATATTGATTCCGGAGATTGTCCCCAGATGACGGATCATGAAAGCCAGCTCCGGGGTCGCGCGCAGATCAGGGAAAGTATAGACCCGGATGCCGTTCGCGGCCAGGATCCCTGCGGTATATTCACAGAATTCGCGGGAAAAATGACGGGGATCGTGGGTGATGACGACTCCCTTTTCCATGGCTTCCCGGCCGTGTTCCACGATAAAATCAGCAATGCCCTGTGTCGCTTTTCCGACGGTCAGGAAATTCATCCGGTTGGTACCGGCGCCGAGTTTGCCGCGGAGTCCCGCGGTGCCGAAACGGAGTTCCTGATAAAAGCGGTCTTCGATTTCTTTTTCATCCTCCCTGATGGCGTACAGCTCCTGTTTCAGAGGGTCGCTGTCTTTGAGATGGTCCAGCCATTCCTGATATTGTTCCAGATGATTCATAATCGCTCCTTTCTTTCTGCAGGAGAGTTGGGGTTCCAGTCATAATTTCATTATATAGGATTCTTCATTGAAAAAAAACGGAGGATTTTTTCGGAAAATACAAAAAACAGTGGGGTTATTTGAACGAAAATACAATATAATAGAGGACAGGAATGCAGGCGGGAGATCTGTCATGAATTTCCTGCACCATACGGAAACGGCGGGAAAGGACGGTCCTGCCGGGAAAGGATCAAGAGTTATGTTTAAACAGGTGGAACTGAGTTTTGCTTCTGACGCGCTGGAACCTCATATCGATACGCTGACGATGGAGACACATTACGGCAAACATCACGCGACGTATACAAAGGCACTGAATGAAGCCGCGGAAAAAGCAGGTGTCACGGATCAGCCGATTGAAAAGCTGCTGTCCTCACTGGATTCCGTGGAGGATCCGGCTCTCCGCAAAGCACTGAGAAACAATGGCGGTGGCTACTATAACCATAATCTGTATTTTTCAGTACTGTCCCCTTCTCCGAAAAAAGAGCCGGAGGGCGCGCTGAAAGAGCAGATCGAAAAGGCGTTTGGTGATCTGGACTCCCTCAAAGCACAGCTGAAGGCAGCAGCTGTGGGACAGTTCGGTTCCGGATGGGCCTGGCTGAATACCGCTCCGGACGGTACCCTGAGCATTTCCCAGAGTCCGAATCAGGACAATCCTTTCAGTGAGGGAAGCGATCTGGTACCGATCCTGGCGGTGGATGTATGGGAGCACGCGTATTATCTGAAGTATAAGAATCTGCGGGCGGATTATATCGATGCCCTGTTTGAAGTCGTGGACTGGGCAGCAGTTGAAGACAATTATCAGAAAGCACTGGGCTGAAAACCGGAACGCGGATTCTGACGGGGGACAGGGCAGTTTCCGAAGAAATCTGCCGTTCTTTACAGATCCGGCGGCAATCCGCGTGAAAATCCGATAAACAGAAAGAGAAGGGAGTAATTGAAAAATGGCATGTTTTATCGTACCGGCGGCAGAAGCGGTCGTCACAACAATCGTTGAAAAATCTGTGAAATCAAAGGAAATGGCGGAAAAGGAACAGACTTCTCACGCGGATTACACTTCCGCAGGAAAGATTCCGTTCTCCCGTAAGCTGAAGTGGCTGAACCAGATGCTGTGGGGCGGATCTGCCTTACTGGCTTTTGAACACGTATGGCATGGAGAAGTTGTACCGTTCTTCCCGTTCCTGACAGCCGCGCAGGATCCTGTCAGTACTGCGGAAATGCTCCATGAGATGTCCACAGTCGGTGTGGGGATGGCGGCAGTGGTCACTCTGGCCTGGGCTGGCCTGGCAGGGATTACCCATATCATTGAGAAACGTCCGGTGGAAACTGTGGCAGAAAAAACGGAATAGAGGAAGGAGAAAACGAAAATGACGTTACTGACCAGTGTTCTTGCCGCGATTACCGCGACGATTGTCTGGTATTTCTGTGACCGTCGCCGGGAGCTGAAAATCGGATTTCTTTCCCTGATGTTCTGGGGTGCCTCGCTCATGTGGTTTGTGGACGCGATTTTTGAATATGCGGAACTGGGAGCGGATTATTTCGTTCCGGCAGGAAGTGATATGCTCAATGATTTTTTCCTGGGTCTCTCTGTTGTAGCCCTGGGGATGATCATCTGGCTGGTTTCTCTGCTGTTCAGTGATCCGCTTGGGGTGGTCAGAAAATCACTGAAAAGACAATAAAAAAGAGTTGATGGTCTCCCTGGGCTCAGATCGGTTGGACTGAGTTCAGGGAGATTTTTCTGACATCAGACTGACCGACTGCTGAATGGTAATGAGTGTGAATGCTCACGGCCTGCAGAAGTACTAACGACGATGATAAATTTAATTGAATGACATGGTCCGTGAACTGTAGAACGAATATTGAGTATAGTAATTTTTTAAGAATTCAACTTTTGACACTCAAATGTTTTTTTTAGTATAATGATTAAGTCAAAAATTGAAAACAAGAGAAATAATTGCGATTAACATAACGAATCTATTCAAAATTGCTTTTATTTTTAAAATCATTTTTACTGAAAACATGTCTGATTTTCGTATATCCCTGTCAGTTTTCGTCAGCTTCTGTGATCCGGGATTTGCGGAATTCAGCTTTCTGAGGAGGGATTGGTCAATTGAGTGTCAGTCTGAATCATAAGAGTTGGAAAGATCTGTTGTCAGAAGGTTGCCGGAGTAGCGAGGACCTGAAAGATATCCTGAAGCTGTCAGAACGGGAAGTGGAGACCATCCGCGGAATCCATGAAAAGTACCCGATGTATATTAATGAGTATTATCTGTCCCTGATTGATCCGCAGAACCCGGATGATCCGGTCCGCAGGATGTCTGTGCCTTCCGGATGGGAACTGTCGGAGGAAGGGCAGGCCGATACCAGTGGAGAAGCCAGTAATACCGTGCTGCCGGGGATGCAGCATAAGTATGATGAAACCGCGCTGATCCTCTCAACCAGCCGTTGCGCCATGTACTGCCGGCACTGTTTCCGCAAGAGGATGGTAGGGCTGTCGGATGATGAGGTTGCGAAGCATCTGGGAGAGATGGAGGAATATGTGCGCCGTCATCCGGAAATCAGCAATGTGCTGATCAGTGGTGGCGATGCTTTTATGAACAGTAACCGGCGGATCAGAGAATTTCTGGAAATCTTTACTGGAATGGACCAGCTGGATCTGATCCGTTTCGGGACACGGATTCCGGTCGTGCTGCCTCAGCGGATTACCACCGATCCGGAACTGCAGGAAATCCTCCGGCAGTATGGTCGAAAGAAACAGATTTATGTCGTCACACAGTTCAATCATCCAAACGAAGTGACTCCGGAGACGGCGGGAGCTGTCAGGGTTCTTCTGGAATCGGGGATTGTTGTCAGGAACCAGACGGTTCTGCTAAAGGAAATCAATGACGATCCACGGGTCCTGTCAGAACTCTTCCGGAAGCTGACGGCCTGTGGAGTGGTGCCATACTATGTTTTCCAGTGCCGGCCGGTCAGAGGGGTTCTGAACCATTTCCAGGTTCCGCTGAGAAAAGGACTGCGGATTGTGGAAGACGCGAAGAGACATCAGAATGGTCAGGGGAAATGTTTCCGCTACGCGATGTCTCATCCGACCGGAAAAATCGAAATACTGGGCGAACTGGATGACCGGCAGATGGTATTCAAATATCATCAGGCGAAAAACAGTGCGAATGCCGGCAGGTTGTTCGTACAGGATGTGGAAGAGGAACAGCGGTGGCTGGAAAGCGTACCGGTTCACGAATCTGCCATTTAAAACAGTACAGTTTCTGAGGTTCCTTCCGGCTGTGTCAGTTACAATTCAGCGATCGGCCAGTCAGACAAAAAATACTGGTCGGAATGGAGTCCTGCGTTGCTCCGCTCACCATTTTGA
>CAMNJG010000027.1 GCA_946541285.1 uncultured Clostridia bacterium | reverse complement strand
TTCCTGTCATCCATTGTAACCGGAAAAATCAGGAAAATCAAGAGTTTGAAATGACATCAAAAAACCCGCACCCAGGAAATTCCGGTGCGGGTAATCTGTATTGGTCTGTTATAAAATTATGCCAGCGCTTTTTTCGCTGCTTCGACAACTGCAGTAAAACCGGCTGCGTCATTGACTGCCAGATCCGCAAGCATCTTACGGTTGATCTGTACACCGGCTTTATTGAGGCCATCCATCAGCCTGCTGTAGCTGATGCCGTTCTGACGGGCTGCCGCGTTGATTCTGGTGATCCAGAGACGTCTGAAATCTCTCTTCTTTCTCTTACGGCCTACATAAGCGGAAGCCAGGGAGCGCATCATTGCCGGATTCGCTGCTCTGAATACCTTGCTCTTCTGTCCGTAGAAGCCCTTTGTCAGTTTCAGAACTTTCTTATGCTTTTTCTTCGCGTTTACTGCTTTTTTAATTCTTGCCATCGCTTATTTCCCCCATTCCTATACGTTCAGAACTGACTTGATTCTCTTCTGGTCTGCAGCTGTCAGAGTAGTACCCTTTCTCAGGCCTCTCTTTCTGGCAGGACTCTTTTTCGTAAGGATATGGCTCTTGTAAGCTTTATGTCTGGCCACTTTCCCGGATCCTGTGACCTTGAATCTCTTCATTGCGCCTCTGTGCGACTTCATCTTTGGCATGTCAGAAAACCTCCTGTATTTATATTTTTATTGTTTTTTAGGTGCGAGAATCATGGTCATGCTCCTGCCCTCGAGAAGAGGCTTCTTCTCAATCTGGCCCACTTCCGCGACGACTTCCGCGAACTGCTGCATAACCTGTTCCCCGGTCGAAGTATGCCCTCTCTCTCTGCCCCTGAAACGGATACTGACCTTGACCTTGTCGCCATCCTTCAGGAACTTCAGGGCATTATTGGCTTTGACCATAAGATCGTGCTTCTCGATATAGGTGCTCAGGCGAATCTCTTTGACCTGCGTTACTTTCTGCTTCTTTCTCGCGTCTTTCGCCTTTTTCTGCATCTCATATCTGTATTTGCCGTAATCCATGATACGACAGACAGGCGGATGCGCGTTCGGAGCGACATTCACGAGATCGAGCTTGCTCTCGGCAGCGATCTGCAGTGCCTGTGCCGGAGACATCACTCCGAGCTGGTTACCGTCTTTGTCGATCACTCTGATCTCTTTCGCGCGGATCTCCTCATTGATCTGGTTCTGATTCTGATTGCGATTTCCCTTGCCTTTAATCTCTAAGCACCTCCCAAAATGAAATAGTACGCATAAAGAAAATACATTAACCTCCGTGACGGAGCGGTCCTGCGGTCCTCCGGGGAATCCTGTCCTCCGGGAGCCGCGCGGAATCCTCGGTCACTGTCGTCTTTTTCTGCTCTTTCGGGCATAAAAAAAGACGGACATAAAAATATCCGCTCCCAGTCCGGCCAGAATCCAGCCTGAACACAGGCTCTGACCAACAATATCAACCTGTCCGACTGCGCGCCGGCAGGTGAGAAGCGGATGACTTCTTCTTCATGCTGAACGGTATTTTAACACTCCATGCTTCCTGTGTCAACAGACAATTTACCTCAGGGGCAGGCTTTCCACACTCTTTTTTCAAACAAATGTTTACATTTTATCGAACATATGTTACCCTAAAGCAAATACATAATCTGTAAATCAGCAATCAAACCGCAAGGAGACTGACCGATGGGAAGAAAAGCACTGCCCCGTGATGAGATGGATCTCACTGTAAGGGAACATCAGATCCTTGATTACCTGGCGGAGTACATCTCTTCCAGAGGATATCCGCCGACAGTCCGTGAAATCTGCCTGCAACTGAATGTACGCTCGACCTCCACCATCCAGCGCGACCTGAATGATCTCGCGAAGAAAAAATTCATCCTCAGAGACCCTTCCAAACCGCGAGCCCTGGAAGTCCTCCATTCCGGCCGGCCGGAATCCGGCGAACACCAGGCTGCTTCCGGAGCGTCAGGCAGCCGCGCAAACGAACCAGAAGAACCGGAAGTCGTCCGTATCCCGGTGATCGGACGTGTCGCTGCGGGGACTCCGATCCTGGCCGACCAGAACATCAGCGAATTCTTTCCGGTACCGGCCGCATACGCCTCCGGCGCTTACCATTATTTCATGCTGGTGGTCAAAGGAGAGAGCATGATCGAAGCCGGCATCATGGACGGCGACTATATCCTGGTCCGCCAGCAGGACGATGCCCATAACGGCGACATGGTGGTCGCGATGATCGACGGATTTGAAAGCGAAGCCACCGTCAAAACCTTCTACCGGGAAGAGGGACATATCCGGTTGCAGCCGGAAAATCAGAGCATGAGTCCCATCATCGTCCGGGATGTCCGGATTCTCGGACTCGTCAAAGGCGTATTCCGTTATCTCTGACCTGGAAATAAAACCCGTATTTCGGAAAAGCAGATGTCTGCCCTCCGGAATACGGGTTTTTTCAAACCTGACCTTATACATCCATATCCATCCCCGGCTGTCCCGGAATTTTCCGGTTAATCATTACTGCGGTTCAGGATCATCAGCAGGCGCAGGAACAGATTGATGATGTCCATATAGATATCCAGCGCGCTGTCCACCGCATTGTCCAGCGTATGGACGTACTGCTGCGCCCTCACCCAGTCATAGCCGATATACAGCGCGAAAATCACAGCGATCACCCAGGAAAGGATAATCGTCGTAAAGGAAAAAATCATACAGACCAGTCCGGCCAGCAGGGAACCCAGCAGCGCCGCGAACAGCATCCTGCCCATCCCGGCGAATACCGCCGGAAACGCGGTCGCCAGCAGCAGCATCACGGCCGTAATGACAGCAGTCAGAATAAATGCCTGCGATACCACAAACGAATTATAGCCCTGCACACAGACCGTCAGCACCGCTCCCACCGGCAGGACAACCATATTATACCCCACGAAACTGATCACCGGTGAATCGGACCGGTAGGTGATCAGGCTGCCCGCGATCGCGAGGACAAAATAACCGATGATCAGTGCCAGCGGATTAATCGCTGAAATCACCGGCGCCAGATAGTAGCACATCAGAATATTGATGATAATGCCGTAAAGTACGACACCGCCAATTGTCAGGTTATACGTGCGGTCATCCAGGATCGCGGCATTGTCCGGATTAAACATGCGGGCCTGTTTCCGCTCCGCGTTGGATAAAGCATTTGCCATTTAAAGATCTCCTTTTCTACTTTTTCTGACTGAGATGCAGCTGTTCCAGGTCACCATAATACGTACAGGACTCACCTGTCGTTTCACTGCCACAGTCACTGCAGCTTCCACAGCAGAAGTGGTCATTGATGTCCACCCCCTGCTCACTCATCTTGCCCATCGCGAAGATCAGCCCCGCTACGATGGCGACCCCCACGATAATCCCAATGATAGTCATCTTTTCCCCTTTCACAGGTTTTCAGGAACTGCGTATTGATAACCTGCACTTCCTGCCTGCCTTTTTCCCGATGGCCGCGTAAAAAGCCCCGCCGGTGTCACCGGCGTTCTGCAACAGTTTTTCTATTTTATGGTATATCCATTTCCGTCCGTTTCAATCAGAAAAGATTTCCCGCTACGGCAGCCTCCTCCGTCTTCCTTCCGGACTGCCGATTTGACAGAATCCCCATAAATTGTTATCATAAAACCGTTAATCATACGATACATTTAAGGAGTATTTAAGAATTCAACTTTTCTGAAAAAACATGGATAAAATCGCAGTACTCATTCCCTGCTACAACGAGAGTAAAACAATCGAAAAAGTAGTGCGTGACTTCCGGAAAGCTCTTCCCGAAGCGCGCATTTATGTATATGACAACAATTCAACGGACGGTACAGCGGAGATCGCCCGCGATGCCGGCGCGGAAGTCCGCTACTGCTACCAGCAGGGCAAGGGCAATGTCATCCGGAAAATGTTCCGGGAAATTGACGCAGAGTGCTATCTGATGACCGACGGCGACGACACCTATCCTGCCGATGCCGCTCCGGAAATGGTCCGTCCGATCCTGGAAAAGGACGCGGACATGGTCGTCGGTGACCGGCTTTCGTCTACCTATTTTGAAGAAAACAAACGGCCGTTCCATAATTTCGGAAATTCTTTCGTCCGCAAAGCAGTCAACCGGCTGTTCCACACGGATATCCGGGACATCATGACCGGATACCGCGCCTTCAGTTTTTCATTTGTCAAAACCTTTCCGGTTCTTTCCGAAGGGTTTGAAATCGAAACCGAGATGTCCATCCACGCGGCTGACAAAAATCTCTATGTTGAAAATACGGTGATAAAATACCGGGACCGCCCGGAAGGCAGCTTCAGCAAACTCAATACCTACTCTGACGGTATGAAGGTCATCCGTACCATCCTTCACCTGTTCCGGGTTTACTGTCCGATGGATTTCTTCGGTATCCTTGGGACCTTCCTGGTCGTCCTGGGAGCCCTGTTCATGATCCCGGTCCTGTCGGGGTATGTCAGTACCGGACTGGTCGAAAAAATGCCGACGCTGATCGTCTGCGGTTTTACCGTCCTGGCAGGTATCATCTCGTTCTTTACAGGGCTGATCCTCCAGAACGGTACGACGAAAAACCGACAGGATTTTGAGATGCACCTGCATCATGCCCGGGAACAGAAGCTGCTGCTGCTGAACCAGCACCATCCGGAACAGACGGTCGACCAGTAAAAATTTTCATGTCCTCTGCCTCCGGTACCAGTCTGTGTCAGTTTCATCATCACAGGAACCTTCTATGGAAAAAAAACTGATGGGCGGAACGCCCGGTAAAAAAAATATCAAACGGCTGCTCCTCATTACTGCTGCAGCCGTCTTTTCTGCAGTCAGCTCCATCTACGGACTGCGTCTGCCAGGCGGCTCCACGACCTGCGCGGTAATGACTCTTCTCTATCTGTTCGTCTACACCAGAAAACTGCCGCCCACCACGAAATACCGGAAAACCGGGATTGCCGTCTTCTCTGCCATATTCTCTGTCGCCTGCATTCAGGGCGCGTTACTGAGGATCACCGGGGAACTCTATACCGGCCTGGTCAAGGAAAACTTTTTCGGATACTTCCGCTTCCGGGACGCGGTGGCCATCGTGATCCTGGCGATCTGCACCTATTACCTGATCCGGTTGTCCATCCCGCCGATCCAGCGTCTGAATCATATCCTGCAGCTCCGGCGGCAGCCCGATTCTGTTTCCCCCGGAACTGCCCGAAACGGACAGCCACAGAAAAAAAAGAAAGCGTCCAAACGCAGTGGAGCCCTGTTTTCCCGGAAATGGAAAGCAGAAAGTACGGCGAATACCCGGGGATTCCTGTCCCGCCACCGTTCGCTCCTCATGCCGATGGCCTGTCTGTTCCTGTGCTGGCTGCCGTATTTCATTTCCTACTATCCGGGATTCATCCTGGGAGACTCCTGTTCCTCCATCCGGCAGGCACTGGGACTGGAAGATTACAGCAATCATTATCCAGTCATGTACACGCTTTTCATCAAGCTGTGCCTGAATATCGGTGATCTGTTCGGGAGCCTGACCTTCGGCTGCGCCATTTACTCCCTGTTCCAGATGCTGTTCCTTTCCTACGCGCTGGCAAGGACGATCCAGTGGCTTGGGCGCCGCGGCGTTCCCTGGCAGATCTGTGTCCTGCTGACACTTTTTTTCGGGCTGACGCCGTTTTTCGCGCAGATCAGTATCGCCATGTGGAAGGATCCGGTATTTTCCGCCGCCATTCTGTTATGGACACTGCTTCTGGTGGATCATATCAGTCCTCCGGGACTCAGCGAAAAAGAAAAAAGGGCGCATGTTTTCCACATCGACTGGATCTTTTTCCTGAAAACAACGCTCCTGCTCCTGCTGATCTGCATGACCAGAAACAATGGCATCTATATCACCATATTCTGCGTCATCGTCTTCTTCCTGCTCTGGCTGTCTGCCGGTAAAAAACGCCGTCGTCTTTCCGGTCTCCGGGAAGCAGTCGCCGGCGGACTGCTGGCCATGATCCTCTGTTCGATGATCACCGGTCCGATTTATGAATCCGCAGGTGTCAAACCAACCGAAAACATTGAGCGCGTAGGAATCATGATGAACCAGATGGCCCGGACCGTCGCGCTGTCCGGAAACCTTTCCGAAGAAGATAAGGAATTCATGAATCATCTGATGCCGCTGAAGGAATATAAAAAGAAATACCGTCCCTGTGTCGTGGATCTGCTGAAATGGGACGATGACTTCAATGACGAATATCTGAACAAACATATGGGCGAGTTTTTCCGTACCTGGATTTCCATGGGCCTGAAAAATCCGCGGAACTACCTGCAGGGCTGGGAACTGCTCACTTTCGGCTACTGGATGCCGAACCAGTGGAATCTTTTCTGGGACGGCGCCAACATCATCAAAGGCAACCTGAACGACCTGCCTTTCGACGACCAGCTGAATGATAAGATCCAGACCGTGTACGGAGGAAAGGGACACCACCTGAAAGCCGGTCCCCGGCTGCTTTTTGACTGCAAGGGTACCATTGCCGGTCTGGGAACCGTGAGCTGGATCATGCTTTTCGCGCTGCTGATCACCATCATCCGGAAAGAATGGAGCGCCATGGCCGCGCTGATGCCGTCTGTAGGCCTTTTCATCACGCTCCTGCTGGCCTCACCGTACTATTACTGGCAACGCTATGGACTGGCGGAATATTATCTGCTCCCGGTCTACATTTTCATCATCATCTGTTACTCCGGCAGGATCCGAAAACCGAAGACCGGATGATCCGCGAAGGACAGCGTACCGTACAAACAAACAGAAAACAGAAATCCCGCGAAGCAGGCACGTTTGATCCGGTGCCGGCTGCGCGGGATTTTTTACTGTACTATCTGATCATGCTGACACATATACAGATGAAAGTTATGAGATCACTGTCCAGCTTCCTCCGCAGTCCGCCTGAACGGAGCCTGACTGCAAATCACCCGAATACTTCCGCGAAAGAATCTCCGGCCGCGACATGCTCTGTCATTTCCGGCATCTTTGAAGTATCTCCGATCAGAATGACGCCGACCAGCATGCCATTATGGAAGTAGTACTTTTCGTACTGCCTGCGGACTTTGTCCTTCACTTCTACGGTACGATACTCCCTGGAATCTTTACCGTTGGAACCCAGCGCGAAAATGCTGGTATTCATCGCGTTGATGGACAGGGACGCGCCCAGCGGGATATATTCCAGATCTTCGCCCGCCGCGTTGGCACCGGCGATCCGGCCGTTTTCCTGCGCCTGGGCAAAGAAGGCCTGCGGCGCGCCATTGACCGCGCAGCAGTCGCCAACCGCGTATACATCCGGCGCGCTGGTCCGCATGTGCAGGTCGACAGACACGAATTTATCCACTGCGATCCCGGCTTCTTCGGCCAGCTTTGTATTCGGCCTCATGCCGGTGGACATGATGACCAGCTGTGCCGGGAACTCCCTGCCGTCTTTCAGGATGACGGAAGAAGCCGTGATTTCCGCGGTATTGGCACTGGTCACAATATGCAGTCCCGCGTCGTTTGCGATTTCTTCCAGAAGCTCGGAAGCCGGATCATCCAGCTGCTTCGGCAGCAGGCCCGGCGCGCCTTCCATGACCGTGACATCGATGCCGTTCTTCCGCAGTTCCCATCCTGCTTCCAGGCCCATGACACCTCCACCGATGATCACGGCCTGGCGGACACCGTCCAGCATGGACTGGACTTTTTCCGCGTCCGCGATATTCCGGATCGATACGACATGATCCTGGTCCGCGCCAGGAATCGGCGGCACGAAGCAGTGCGCGCCGGTCGCGTAGATCAGCTTGTCATAGTGGAAGCTCTGACCTCCGCAGGAAACAGTCTTTGCTGCTGTGTCAATCGCCGTGACTTTCGCGTAATGCAGCAGGACATTGTTTTCCTCAAACCACTCCGGACCGGCGATCGCCAGCTGTCCACTGTCCATTTCCGACAGCAGCGCCTTGGTCAGCATCGGCCGGTTGTACGGCAGCTGTTTTTCATCGGAAATAATGCCGATCTTCGCGGTCGCGTTCCGTTCCCGGATGGCTGCCGCGGAGTAATACGCCGCCGGACCGCCGCCGATAATCAGGAAAGATTCCTCCGTATCCTTCCGGAAATCCGTGGAAGTATCCGCTGCCGGTACCCACTTATCCGGGCCCGCGCCGCAGACCGGACAGGCACCGCCTGCCTCATCTTCCGCAAAGACCGCGCCGCAGACCAGGCACTTGACCAGTCCGGAGCTTCCGGTCACGGTACCGGACGGCTTTTTGTTCAGCAGCTTACATCCGAAACGGAAACCGTATTCATACGCGTCCAGTTCCTGTACTTCACCCGGCTGCAGTCTGACCCGGAAGCCGTCGTCCATGACATTCATCCGAAGCTGGCGGAGACGTTCCACTACATGCGGGACGCCCTCCCCACTCCAGCCGTAACTGCCGAAAGCCGCGGCCAGTTTGCCGCCGTGTACCGGTGGGAACATGCCGGACAGCACATCCCAGATCGGACCCAGCGCGTCACCGATAATCGTCGGTGTCCCGACCATCAGACCGTCACAGACTGCCAGATCCGCGGCGAGCTGTGATACATCATCATGGATGACATCGTACATCCGGACCCGGATCTGTCCTTTGCCCGCGTCTTCGAGGCCCTTCCGGATCTGCTGCGCCAGCCTGCCTGTATAGCCGTAAGCGCTGACATACGGAATGACGACCAGTTTCTCCGGCCCTGCCGGGTTCAGCGGCTCCAGCGCTTCATTGACACCGCACCATTCGCGGTACAGCGCGAACAGACGGTCAAACGCGGTATCCAGTACCGGTCCGTGTCCGCAGCAGATCAGCTCAATCGGCAGATCTTTTACCCGCTTCAGCGCGTCGATCATATATGGATCTTTAAAAGGTCCGATGATCATATCGAAATAATATTTCGTGTATTTCTCATAGGATGCCACATCCTGGACCCTGCTGCGGAGAATCTGCGGTTCACAGTAATGGGAACCAAACACATCGCAGGTAAAGAGGATCCGGTCTTTTTCATCATAGGTCAGCATGGTATCCGGCCAGTGCAGGTTCGGCAGGATCATGAAGCGGAGAGTGATATCCCCAAGGGAAAGAGTATCGTCGTCTCCCACGATCATCGCGTTGTAATCCGTATTGAGGATATTCGGCAGAAAATCATGCGCCGTCGCGGATGCCACCACTGTCAGCCGCGGATTCAGCTCGATCAGCTTCTGGATACTCCCGGCGTGATCCGGCTCGGTATGATTCATGATGAGATAATCAATATCCTTCACATCGACGACCTCATCCAGCGCTTCTTTGAATTCATCCCAGAATTTGAATTTGGCAGTTTCAAAGATCGCTGTCTTTTTACTGCCTTTCAGGACATAGGAATTATACGTCGTCCCTTTCTCTGTTCTGATAATGATATCTGAAATCCGGATATCCGGATCCAGGACACCGTTCCACCAGAGATTGTTTCTCAACTGCAGACTTTTCATAAAGATCGTCCTCCTTTCAGGAAACCATCTGTTAAAACATTAGAATTATTCTAATACGGTCATTATACTGATATCAGGGAAGAAGTCAATGACAGAAAAACCTGACTGTATTTTCATTTTACTCCATCCCCCAGCGCAGATCCAGCACCGGATACGCGTCCAGGGACAGGTCACTGAACAGCCCTTCCTGTGCTTTGTAGTACGCGGCACAGGCAATCATGGCGGCATTATCCGTGCACAGCACCGGCTCCGGACGATAATACTCCAGGCCGCGCTGCCGACAGGCCTCCTCCATCATCCGTCGCAGCAGGGAATTGGACGCCACGCCGCCCGCCAGCGCGATCCGATTACGACCATACTCTTCTGCCGCTTCCAGCGCCTTGCTCACGATGACTTCCATAATCGCCTGCTGGAACGAGGCGGCCAGATCCTCCTTCGGGATCTCCCGGCCCATCATCCGCTCATGATTGACATAATTGATTACCTGTGTTTTGAGTCCGCTGAAACTGAAATCGTAGCTGCCTTTTTCCAGCATGACACGTTTAAAGTCAATCGCCTCCGGATTGCCGTCTCTGGCCAGGCGGTCGATGACCGGCCCTCCGGGATATCCGATCCCCATCACCCTGGCGACTTTGTCCATCGCTTCACCCGCTGCGTCATCCCGGGTCTGGCCCAGCATGACCAGGTCGTTATAGCCCCGGACATCGATGATATCCGTATTGCCGCCGGAAGCCACCACTGCGGTAAACGGTGGCTGCAGCTCCGGTGCCTGGATATAGTTGGCCGCGATATGTCCCTGCAGATGATGAACGCCGACAATCGGTTTATCCAGCGCGTAAGCCAGCGCTTTCGCGGCGGAAACGCCGACCAGCAGGGCTCCGATCAGTCCCGGCCCGCAGGTAACGCCGATCAGGTCAATGTCCGCGTACTCGATTCCCGCTTCATCCACTGCCTGCTGAATCACCGTATTGATATTTTTCAGATGATTCCGGGAGGCGATCTCCGGGACGACGCCGCCGTAAAGTGTATGGATATCGATCTGGGAAGAAATCGACAGTGACAGCAGTTCCCGTCCATCCGCGGTCACTGCGGCAGAAGTATCGTCACAGCTGCTCTCAATGCCGAGAACGATCATTTTCCCCTGTTTCATTCCGGACGCTCCTCTCCTGTCCACTGCATAATCAGCGCGTTTTCCCCTGTTTCCTGATAATAGTTCTTTCGTTTGGAAATCACGCGGAATCCGCTGTTTTTATATAATGTGATGGCACTGCGGTTGGCCTCCCGGACTTCCAGGAAAACGCTCCTCACATCCTTTTCCGTCATCCTGTCAAGGACTCGTTTCAGGCATTTTCCGGCAATCCCCCGGTTCCTGTACAGCGGATGCGATGCCACCCGGTTGATTTCCCCTTCTTCCAGCAGGCTGACCCCGCCGGCAAAACCGATCAGTTTTCCTTCGCTGCTGAAAGCGCCTTCATAATACGCGGCCCTGCTTCCACACAGATCGCCCCGGAACGCGTCTTCTTTCCAGGCTTTCCCGAAACAGAGCGCGTCCAGTTCGGCCAGAGCTGCCACATCGTTTTCCGTCAGAACACGATACTGCAGAACCTCTTCCGCAGGAGGCATTTCCAGGATTTTCTGTCGTTCGGTTTCCTGTCGTTTCCGGGCGCGCAGTCCCAGTTTACCTTCCTTCCGCTTGATTTCCGCCTCAGATTTTCTGAGATATACCGGTTCCGCTTCCGCATAATTTACAAAAGCCTTCCGGGCTTCCGCGCATTTGAGAATGGTGGCAGCATGGTGGCATTCTGTCAGGATCCTGTAATCCGGAAGGACTCCGGCTGTGTTTTCAATCCGCTCCGCCTCCTCAGCAGCCCCCGCGGCAGCCTGCACTGGCTGCCGGTCCCTGACTTCGGCTGACGGGAGGAACGTCTTCATTTCTTCCTGAATTCTGTCCGCATAACTGGCGGCTCCGCTTCCCGTAAAGATCACCGGCCTGTCCGCGGGTAAGCGCCTGATCAGTGCTTCCAGCGGATAAAGCCCTTCCGGAACAAGTTTCCGCCGCTCCGGCATCTCATACACTGCCGCGAAAACATTGCCACGGCGCGCGTCCGTCATCGGACACAGAAGGAACGGTCCCTCCGCGTCATAATCGTGATACAGGTACGCATCCAGTGTCATTACCGGTGCCACCGGGATCTCCAGCACCTGGGCCAGCGTCCTGGCTGCTGCCATCCCGATCCGGATCCCGGTAAAAGACCCCGGTCCCGCTGACACCGCTACCGCCTCCAGTTCCTTTTTATCAATGCCATGCTCCGACAGTAAAGAGGCTGTCATCGGGATCATGCTCCGGAGGTGATCCAGCGAATCCGTATTCGTGACTTCATAAATCTGTCCATCTCTGTCAGACACCGCTACAGAGGCTGTTTCTCCGGCGGTATCAATTGCCAGTACTATCATCTTTCCATCCTGTTCCCTGAAAAATATGCCGCATCAACACAATGTCAACGCGGCATCTGCTTCTACTCAATCCGGGAGATCTGGAAAATCCTTTCATTTTCATTATCTCCGTATTCAATCTCCACCAGGAGGCTGTGATCCGGGATTGCTTCCTCCACCAGTTCGGCCCACTCAATCATACAGACTCCCGCGCCGTGGAAATACTCATCCGCGCCGGTAGCATACAGCTCATCCGCGCCGGACAGCCGGTACACGTCAAAATGATACAGCGGCATCCGTCCCGATGTATACACATTGACAATATTGAAGGTCGGACTGGTGATCTCTTCCGTGACCCCGAGACCCGCGGCCACCGCTTTTGTAAAAGCCGTTTTTCCGGTACCCAGATCGCCCAGCAGGCAGACCACATCGCCGGGAACCAGTGTCTCCGCGAAACGCGCGCCCAGTGCCGCTGTTTCCTCTGTACTTTTTGTTCTGACCACCATCGCGATTTCTCCCTGACTGTCCCTGTCACAGGCCGGGACCTTTTCAC
>CAMNJG010000026.1 GCA_946541285.1 uncultured Clostridia bacterium | reverse complement strand
ATCAGCTTGTCGGAGAAACCTTGGAGTCGACATGCATCCCCATACCAGCGGTATGGGAAGATACCTCGGATGCGAGATACAGTACCGCGTTCGCGACTTCTTCCGGCTTCGCGTAACGCTTGTCCATCGCGTAGTTTTCAGACAGAGCAGCCATCGCTTCTTCGTGGGTCATGGAATCACCGAAGAAATCTTTTTCAATACGCAGCATCATCGGTGTATCCACCGGTCCCGGGCAGACATAATTCACATGTACGCCAACTGGTCCGAGCTCCATGGCAACACACTTGGTCAGGCCGGCTACCGCGTACTTAGAGGATACATAGGCGCTGTTGCCCGCGGTCGGTTCATAAGCTGCAGCGGAAGCAATGACAACCACAGAACCGGACTGTTTCTCAATCAGTGTCGGCGCGGCATACTTGAGCATCAGCATTACCGCGAAAACATTGAGCATATAGGTCTGCTCAAACAGTTCCAGCGTCATATCCTGGACCGGATGAGCCTTACCTTCATAGCCGGCATTCGGAACGACAATATCAAAGGTTCCGAAGTGGGCTTTCGCGTCTTCGACAAACTTTTTAATGTCTTCTTCCTTTGTCATATCCGCAACAAAGCCCTGAACCTGTCCTTCCGCGGCATCCAGTGTCGGAATCAGCGCGTCAATCTTCGCCTGGCTGGTCGAAGAAAACGCGACTTTCGCGCCCTCTCCCAGGAAGCCTTTGATGATCGCTGTGCCGATACCGCCGGTTCCACCTGTGACAAGTACCACCTTATCTTTCAGTTTTAAATCCATCTGAATTCTCCTTCCCTGATTCAATTTTCAAAATATTTCTGTTTGTTATAAAATCTACAGGTTTTTCCGTATATTTTATAACACGTAAACATTTTAACAGATAATTTTGGGTTGTGAAGAATAATATTTTGTAGATATCTGTCATCGGAACAGAGAACAGAAAAAGGATCCTGGATAAATCACATACCGTTATTCTGGCAAAGATTACAATTCAACAATTTTGAAACGGTAAGGAAACATTGATTTAATCAAAAAATCACCTTTCCAAAGGCCTATAAAAAGTCAAATGTAATGAATTCTATGATTAAAAGGTGATATTTTGTCATTCTGAGGAGCGAAGCAGACAATTCCAACCTCGCTCCGCTTCGGGGAATTGGTTGCATGACACCTTCCAACGACTCACTTCGTTCGTCGGGATAGGAGTTTAAGCAACCGGATCGTCTGGCGGTTCAATTAATTTTCGGAGGCCATCAGGCGTTGAATTTCCTGTTCTGTCAGGCCAGTATAATCGATAATCTGAGGAACTGTCAGTCCGTCGCAGATCATTTTACGGGCTCGCTGTAAATTCTGTTCTTGAAGATCTCTGATTTCAGAATCCTTTTCCTTAACGGCAATGGCGATCATATCCTTGAGAGCTTTATTCATATCCATCGGTTCTACCTCCTGTTCTGTATAAGAAATATGTGCGCCCGCCACCTGATTCAGTAAACGAACGGTCTGACGGTTTAATTTCCGGAACTCCTCATCCTGATCAACGATATGGAGCAGGTCTTCATAACTGTTGGAATACTTGATATACTCCAGTACCTGCTTCAGCGGTGTGGTCAGCTTTGAAAATTCTTCCGGCAGAATCCCGGCAGGTTCGATCAGGTTCAGGGCGTAGTCCGGGACAAACGACCGGAACCGGTCCCTGCCGTCTTCCCAGTTCAGCATCTCGTGAAGCGTCCGTGGCCCGTCCCATGGGTCCGGACTGTAATAGATGACCAGGGAAATGACCGGGATCAGCCGGTCCCCTTTCTTCATGCCAGAAAGGAATTCCGTCCCCGGCTGCAGTTTCGCGGCAGGATCGCGTTTCTCCTGTTTCGCGGTCTGGCGCTCGGCTTCATAGGCGCGGTCGGCAGCCTGCACCTGTGAAGAATACTGCATTGCGTCGTATAACATATTGCGTACCGGCATAGCCAGGTGAACTTTCGCCTGATTCTCTATCCCCAGAATCAGATAGGTTCTTTCCCCATCGGTCATGGAAACCAGTGCCCGCAGTAAGTCGCGGAAACGCTCCAGCCGGGTTTCCGTATCGATGCCAAAGGGCAGGAGCACCTGGTCTGTATCCAGCGGCCGGAGCATTCCTGGATCAACCTGAAGTCCTGTTCCCGCCAGAAAGAAATTGAACGCGTCCGCGAAAATCCGCGGATCCTGAAAATATTCCTTCAGAATGGTGTCTTCGTTACTCAATATTTTGCCTCCATTATAGTACATCTTCGCCATAATCGCCAATTTAAAGAATGGAAATAATAACCAATGTCTAAATTATATACATGATGTTAAAAAATGTAAAGTACAAATACCTGAGGCGTGTGAGAATATGTCAGGAGAGCAATTCAGTAAATATCTGGAAAATGAAATACTGGAAAACCAGAATACCAGTCATCTTCTCCTGAAATGTTGTATAATAAGCATCATAAACAGTACGTATACATAATTATGTTATAAGGAGGACAATATGAAACAGGTCATATGTTTTGATAACGAACATCCCGAAAATCTGTATTTCAGTAACTGGTACAGAGCACCGTTTGTCATGAACGGAAAACAGTTTTCTTCCATAGAACAGTTTATGATGTATGAAAAAGCCATGCTTTTTGATGACCATGAAATCGCAGACAAAGTCCTTCAGACAGAAGACGCAGGAGAAATCAAGGCACTTGGCCGTCAGGTGAAAAATTATGACGACCATGTCTGGAACGGCAGAAGACAGATCATTGTCTTCCGGGGACTGATGGAAAAATTCGGTCAGAATCCGGAGTTGAAAGCCGCCCTGCTGGAAACCGGCGATGCCCTTCTGGCCGAATGTGAACCAAAAGACCGGATCTGGGGGATCGGAATGTCTGTTGATGATCCGCGCCGTCTGAACCCTGCAGAATGGGACGGACAGTGTCTGCTGGGGTATACGCTGATCGAAGTGCGGGAGCAGTTGAAGAGCCAGTAAAGCCACCTCAGCGAAAGCATCCCACAATGCAAGGGCAATTTGCTGCCAGACACGGAACTGTACCACGGCTGTTTTCCGTTCATGAAATGCAGGAAAAACTTATGCTGTATATAATGGAAGAGAAGTGGTATCCTATGAAGGAACCCATGAAGGATCATCGGGGGATACATTAGAAAAATGGAGGAAGAAATCAAATGTCCGAAAGCTTTATGGAAAAAGTAACCTGCCCCTATTGTCATATACAGCATGAATTCAAAAAGTGGATACTGATTGATACCGGGAGCGATCCTGATCTTTATGATGAGGTCAGAAGCGGAGAAACTTTCAAATTCGTATGTCCCAGCTGTACCAGTACCTATGATATGAATTACCCGTTCGCCTATCATGAACCGGAAAACAGACTCTTCATCATGTATGCCAACAACAGCGAAGATTACGAAAAAGCCAGACGGATACTCAGTGGCGAAGTACCGTCAGAGCAGGAAGCAATCAATGAAATCCTGGGCAGACAGGGCTATAAAAAAAGACTGGTCTACGGCAGAGAAGAGTTTTACGAAAAACTCCTTCTTTTCGACAGAGGTCTCGACGATGGCGTCATGGAAATCGTCAAGCTGATATACGGAGAAAATCTGGCCAAAACGCAGAAAGAAGATCTGTTTGCCGCCGTCCGGTATGAAAAAGATGATGAAAAAGAGGATGGTGTATTTTTCCTGATGAAAGAAGGACAGCGTGTTGGGAAAGTAAACATTGATGAAAAAATCTACGACTGGGTCATCAGCAATTATTTTGACCGTATTATCGAGAACATCAGCGACACGTTCATTGTAAACTTTTTCTGGGCACGGAATGTCGTACAGGGCAGGCAGCAGTAACAGGAAGAACAGAGAGGTCCAATATTTATGAAAGCAGTCATATTAGAAGGAAATGCCGTGAATCCCGGAGATCTGTCCTGGGAACCTGTACAGAAAATCTGTGATCCTGTGATTTATGAAGGAACGACCGAATCGGAAAAAATCGAACGGATCGGAGACGCGGAGATTGTCTTTATCAATAAACTGATCATGGACGAAGAGGTATTTTCCAGGTGTCCGAACATCCGGTATGTCGGAATATCCGCCACGGGATACAACGTCATTGACCTGGAAGCCGCCCGGCGCCACGGGATTACCGTTACCAATGTCCCGGCGTACAGCACAGAATCAGTGACACAGCATACCTGGGCGCTGATCCTGGAGATCATGAACCGTGTCGCGATGCACGATCAGTTTGTAAAAAGCGGCGGATGGAGCGACAGCGGCTCTTTTACACGCTGGCTTCAGCCGATCGTCGAACTGAACGGAAGGACGCTGGGCATTTACGGTTTCGGCAATATCGGCCGTCGGGTGGCGGAAGTGGCCCTGGCGTTCGGGATGGAAGTATGTGTCTGCACAAAGCATCCGGACCGATACACGGAGTATGCCAGTGAGCATCTCCGTTTTGTCACTGCGGAAGAATTCTGGCCTGCCGCGGATGTGATTTCCCTCCACTGTCCTCTGACACCGGAGACAACACACCTGATCAATGCAGAGACGATCGCGAAGATGAAAGACGGTGCGGTACTGATCAATGTTTCCAGGGGGCAGGTCGTAGAAGAACAGGCGCTGGCGGATGCCCTGCGCTCCGGAAAGATCGCGGCTGCCGGCGTCGATGTGGTTTCTCAGGAACCCATCCGGAAAGAAAATCCTCTCCTGACGGCGCCGAATATGATCATTACTTCCCATCTGGCCTGGTCCGGTGTAAAAGCCCGGTCACGCCTGGTGGAGATCATCGCGGAGAATGTGAAAGGTTATCTGGAAGGTCACCCGCAGAATGTGATCTCCTGATCCCTTCCTTCTCTCCTGCGGACAATAACGGTGCACATTTTTCCCGGAAAATCGGGGCAACGGGAGGAGACATCCGTGAAAAAATACAAAATCGGCGATATTTCCAAGATGCTGAATATTCCGGTACAGACCATCCGTTTTTATGAAGAGCACGGGATTGTCAGACCTCAGAAAGATCCGGAAACAGGATACCGCTATTACGACTCCTGGGATGTGAACAATCTGATGGACTGTCTGCATCTGAGAGGACTGGATTTTTCACTCAATCAGACGGAAAAAATGATCAATACCGGTGATCTGGATGAAATCTGCCGCGACTATATGAAGCAGGAAAACGAACTGATTCAGAAAATCGAAGCATATAAAATCAAGCTGGATGTACTGTCCAGGGAACGCCTGCAAATCCAGCAGTTCCGGCAGAATCAGGGAAAAATGCGCCAGCGCAAAAATCCCGCGCTGATTTACCATCGATTCCGGAATAACGATATCATCGAATCCGTGAACGGATACACCCTGGACAACGGCATCATGGATGAGATGCATGGCTGGATCAGCCTGATTCCGGCAGTGACGCCGACGTTTATGCTCCAGTATCATTCCTGGCTGGAGCCGGAAGACCAGCATCCTGATCTCTGGTGGGGATGGTCACTTCCGTCAGAGGAAGCGGTCAAACGGGGGATTGAGGCCTTGCCTCCAAATGAATATCTTTCCCCGGTCAGCAGTATCTATACGATCTTCTCCTCTACAGTAAGGGGAGGGTTCCGCCGTTCCTTCAAGGAACAGGTACTGCAGCCGATTCTGGCAAAAGGGTACGAACTGAACGGGAATCCTGTCGGCAGACTGATCACACGGACGCATGAGCAGGGTGAGCATCGGATTTACCTGGAAACCTGGGTTCCGGTGGTCAATGGATGATTCAAAAAGCTACATTATATATCAGTATCTGAACTATGGAAGCTGTTGCACACGCGACAGCTTTTTTCTTTTAATGAAAAAAACTGAAATCGGCCTTGACTCTCTATCAGGTAGAGGCATCAGAATGATGTCACAGCAAAAGAACGGAACTGCTGCAGAAAGAATCTTCAGCAGCAGTTGGAAGCATCTTCGTTACGGAACTTTTTACGCGAAGATCAGGAACTGTCTGAAAATAAATTGTGCAAGTTATTAAAGTACAGTTCCTTAGTATAAAAAATGAACATGAGGGAGGAACAGGATATGGAACTGATCAGAGATCTCGCGGCCATATCGGGTATGGCAAATGTACTGTCAGAACCGGAGCAGCTGAAGCCGTATCTGTCTGATTTGAGCCTGGTGCCGGAAGGATGGGCACAGGCCGCAGTCTGTCCGGCAAACGCTGAGGAAGTCAGCCGGATCGTCAAATACTGTGGAGAAAATCATCTGCCGGTTGTTCCGGTGAGTTCTGCCGTACATCTCTACGGATCATCGATTCCCAAACAGGGCGGTGTCATTGTCGATCTGAAACGGATGAATCAGATTCATGAAATCGATCTTGTCAACCGGTGTGTCCGATTTGACGCAGGGGTCACATGGAAGCAGCTGACAGAAGCGCTGGCGGAAAAAGGAATGCGTGTGATCATGCCGCTGGCTCCATGGGGAAACCGTTCGGTAGCAACCGATCATCTGGAGAGAGAGGTGACAACCAGCACCGTATACGATTACGGGGAACCGATGCAGTCAGTTGAAGTGGTTTTCCCGAATGGCGATATTTTCCGTACCGGATCCGCGAGTGTCCACGGATATCCGAATACGCCGGCCCGTGGTGCCAACCCGGCAGGTCCCGGTCTGGATTTTTACCGTCTTCTGCAGAATGCGCAGGGTACCTTTGGAATCGTCACCTGGATGAGCCTGAAAATTCAGAGTATCCCAAAAATTGACAAAGTTTATTTCGCGCCTCTGCAGTCGATCGATTACGGCATGGATTTCCTCTACCGGATTCTCCCAAGACGGATCGGTCAGGAGTGCGTCATCCTGAACCGGAGAGATCTGGCAGAATTGCTGGCGGATTCTCCTGAGGAATATGAAAGCAATCTGAAGATCGTACCGGAGTGGACACTGGTCCTGGTCGTCAGCGGACTGCTCCGCCGTCCTGAGGAAAAAATCGCCTATGAGGATCATTTCCTTCAGGATGTGATCCAGAGTGAATTCCCGGATATCCGCCTTTCTACAGGACTGAAGGGAATCCGGGGTGCGGACCGCCGGATGCTCCGGATACTCCGTCAGCCGTGGCAGAATGAATCTGTTTACTGGAAATACTATGGAGATTCGGGATGTCAGGATCTTTTCTTCATAACCAAACCGGAAAAGGCAGAATACTTTGTCGATACTGTAAAAGCATTCCTGGAAGGCAGCGGGTTTGACTGCCGCCAGCTGGGCGCCTATCTTCAGCCGATTGAACATAACCGGGCATGCCAGGTACAGTTTTCCTTCCATTATAATCGTTTCAATCCGGAAGCCTGTCGTCAGGTCGATGAGTTGTCATTCCAGACAGCGAAGCTCTGCCGGGAGCAGGGTGGATATTTTACCAGACCGTACGGCCGTCTGGCGGAGTATCTCTATGACGGCGCGGCAGGATATCGTTCCGCACTGAAAAGGGTCAAGAACATCTTCGATCCGGAGAATATCATGAATCCGGGAAATCTTTGCTTTTAGGGGAGGTACAGAACATGTCTGTTATCGACAAAATCCATCAGGACAGATTTGACACTCCGAAAACGCCTTTCGCGCTGGACATAGAAGATCTGTCGAATTTTGAATATGATATGCAGCATTGCATTAAGTGCAAAGGCTGTTACTGGGTTGATCATACCTATATGCCGGGGATGGAAAACGCGGTACGCTGTCCGAGTAATCTCTGGAAAGAATTTGATTCTTACGGTGCTTTCGGAAAGATGCGCATCGGCCTTCATCTGTTGAACGGCGAATTGGAATGGTCCGACCATCTGCTGGAGCTGATCTACGCAGATCCGCTGTGTGGAGCCTGTGACGTCGGATGTAAACGAAACCTGGATCTGGAAACCGGTCTGACACTGGAAGCATTAAGGGTAAAAGCAGTTCAGGACGGAGCCGGCCCGATGCCCGGACAGAAAAAAGTCATCGCGAATATCCGGGAAACAGGCAATATCTATGGAGCTTCCGCATCACGCCACAGCTGGATGACAGAGGAGATCCGGGTTGCTGAAAAAGCGGATACCGTGTATTTTCCGGGATGTCTTTCTTCATACCAGAAAAAAGAACTGGCACAGAGTACAGCGATGCTTCTGAACCGGTCAGGAATTGATTTCATGCTCCTTCCGGAAGAATCCTGCTGCGGAAATGTCGCTTTCTCTGTCGGTGATATCGCTGCAGCCAGAGAAATCGCCATGAAAAATGTCGAAAAAATGCGGAATACCGGAGCGAAGACGCTGGTTGTATCCTGCGCGGAATGCTACCGTATGTGGAAAGTGGATTATCCAAAACTGCTGAAAATCCGTACAGCGGATCTGGGATTTGAGGTAAAACACATCATCGAAGCAGCTCATGACGCGTGGCAGGAAGGAAAACTCTCTCTGCGGAATCCGGTGAATCTCCAGATTACCTATCATGATTCCTGTGGGGTTTCCAGACTCTGTGATGACTGGGAACCGTATGAAGGCGAACGTGGCTGGATGGGGACGATCGAGCCGGGCCTGACACGCAGAAGAGGACGCCAGGGACTGTATCAGATTACCCGGGAACTTCTGGAGAATATTCCCGGCCTGGAATTAAAGGAAATGCAGAGAACCCGCGAAAACGCTCTCTGCTGCGCGGGAGGAAGAGGCACATCGTTTGATTTTCCGGAGCTGTCCGCTTTCAGCGCAACAGAACGTCTCCGTGAAGCGGAATCTACCGGAGCGGAGGTTCTGGTGACAGCATGTCCGTGGTGCGTCAGCAATTTTGACAGTGTCAAACCGGAAGAAGATCCTTTCGAAATCGCGGATATCGCGCAGATTCTCCTGAAAGCTGCAGGACAGGAAGGAGGCACCGTATGAGTATTCAGAAAGACGCTTATGAAATCATCCGGACCATTGTCGGAGATTCAAATATCACTGATGATCCGGCGGACTGTATCGGTTACCGTTCCGGCCCGGGCGGTTATGAAAACGGAACCGGCTATGACCGGGTCATGACAAAACTGCCGGGCGCGATTGTCATGCCGGATACCACGGAACAGATCCAGCAGATCATGAAAGTCTGCGCCAGGTATGGTGTTCCGTATGTACCGTATTCTACCGGTTTTTACGGACCTCGCTCCCATCCTCATGTCGACAGTGCGCTGATCATTGATCTGAAACGGATGCGGGGATTTGAGATCGACGCGAAACATTATTACATCGTTGTAGAGCCGGGTGTAATCTATTCCCAGATTCAGCAGATCTGCATGGAACATGGCGCATACGTTGTCGTCGGTGGCGGTGGCGCGCAGACCTCTGCGGTTGCCAACCTTCTGAACGATGGCTGGTCCCCATTAAGTTACCGGATCGGGCTTCCGCAGAGAAGGATCCTGGGTCTGGAGATGGTGATGCCGGATGGTGAAATCCTCCGGATGGGTTCTCTTTCCGATGGGGAAGATCCGTTCTGGGGTGAAGGTATCGGTCCGGATCTGCGCGGAATTCTCAGGGGTTATACCGGTCTGCTGGGATGTCTGGGAATCTGCACAAAGATGGCGATCAAAACGCTGCCGTTCCAGCCGGTGACACCGGAGCCACAGGGGATCTCCCCGGATACTTCGCTGAAACTGCCGGAGAAACGGGTGAAATGGCTCAATTTCACCATGCCAGACCTGGAATCGATCCAGAAAGCACATATCGAACTGGGGAATGCGGAAGTCGGCGGTGCCATTACGAAAGTCCCTCTGTTCTGGAGAGCGATCGCGAAGGCGGAAGACAAAGAGGATTTCTGGCGGATCTGGCTGAAGGAAACAGAAGAATCCGTGAAAAACTTCTGTATCGTCAGAATCATGCTGATCGGTTACACTTCCGAAGAACAGTTTGATTATGATTACCGGGTCCTCAGCGATATCATGGAAGAACTGGGGGGAATCGAGCGCAGGACCAAACCGTCCGATGAATCCTGGTTCAAAAATGCCGACTCTGCGGGAATGTGGCTGATGACCGGTTCCTATGTTTCTGTTGATTACATCATGGACTCCTATACGCAGGCCTTTAAGCAGGGAGTCAGCTATATGGAACTGAAGGATCGCTACACACCTCCTCTGATGCCGGACTTCAAGGATCTTGGATGGTTCCAGGGCTGCGAAATGGGACATCTCGGTTACTTCGAATTCCTGATGTACTGGGATCAGCGTGAAGATACGTCCGGTGTCGACCAGTTCTATGTGGAAACCTCCAAGATGAATATTGAAAACGGATACTATACTTCGCTGCTGAGCGCGCATCAGCCGATGATGCTGACCGGTCCGAAGTACGGTCCGAATTATCATGAATGGATCCTGAAGCTCAAGGAGGAATTTGATCCTGAATGGATGTGCCACCCGCCGGTGCCACTGGCGCATGATGAATTTGTCAGACGTTCCCCGTGGATGAAAGAAGTCTGTACCTGGGATCCTCCGGAAGACCTTCCGTACCCGGAACGCTGGAAGGATAAATAAAATGTCATTTTCAGTTCTCTCTTAACACTTTTTCATCCGGGAGCACGAAGCATTGCGGAGATCCGAGGACCTGGACTCTCAGGTTACCGTGCCACCGGAAACCGTGGAAAAGAAGCTGTCAGCCATGTTCCGGGCTGGCGGCTTCTTTTCGACTCTGATTTAATGGTATTTTCCTGAACGGAGCAGATTCCTTTATATCATTTCTACCAGCCTTCAAAAATTTTTCATAAATTGTATAAATCTCAGAACAATTTACCGCTATGATGTGATAAAATATTAGCAGGATTTACGTGAACCTGTGAAGTCCGTATGATTTCAGGGCTGGCAAAAATATCCTGAAAACCGTTTTCTTCTTTTAATCAGAATGAAAGGAGGAGATACATGTACGCAGCATCTGCGAACCGGGAGGTTTCCAGGAAAATCTTTGCGCTGATTCTTTTATTTGTCCTGCTCATGACAGCCAGAGCAGAAAGAAGTCTGGTGTTCGCGGATACACATTTCAAACTGAACAGATCACCGTACTTTCCAAATGGCATCACGATCTCCGGCGATGAACTGACGGTATATGGGATCCCGGAAACCGAAGATTACAACTATATCATGCTGCTCCTGAAGGACAGTAATGAAAAGGATGTATTCCGGGAAGTCTCTTCAGGCAATCATAACGGCAAAGCAGCCTTTTTTCTTCATTCTCTTTCAGAAGGACCCTACAGCGTATACCTGTATCATTCTTCCAGGAGGTATGCTGTCTATGAATCAGACCTCTGGGACAGTCTGATGATGACAAGGGAAAACGATGTGTGGAAATTTTCCCGTTCTCCCGCGCTTGAGGGAAATCTGAGAAAGGCAGCGGAAGAACGAACCGATGTGGAAGCACTTACATTCTACCTTCAGCCGACAGCCTGTATTCAGAGTGAAGATCCGGTCATTACCGAAATGTCGGAAGCGATCACAGAAGGGTATCGAGACCCGTATTACAAGGCACTGGCCATCTATAACTGGGTATGCAACAATATCTTTTATGACTATGACGCTGTGAACCACCGGAAAAACTATCATGATTTTTCCGCTGCCGGTGTATTAAACAGCAGGCTGAGCGTATGTGAAGGCTACGCGAATCTGACGATCGCGCTTCTGCGCGCTGCCGGAATTCCCGCAAAAATGATTGACGGATACGCGCTGGGTATTACCGAAGGAGATACCTGGCCTCAGGGAGTCTATGACGGCAGTCCGTTTGAATCCAATCACGCCTGGGTCGAAGCCTATATTGATGAGCACTGGGCGATCATGGATCCCACCTGGGACAGCGTAAATGCCTATGAATACGGTCAGGTCACAAACAGTGGTCTGTCTTCTTACCGGTATTTTGACATTTCTCAGGAATTGTTCGCGATTGACCATGCTGTCGTCAATAACAGTCATTTTGACAGCATGTACCTGTATCTTAACTATCCGATGCTGTGGAACGGTTCGGAATGGAAGAAATTTGATTCGTCCGGTTCCGTACCATTTATGAAAAAAGGACGGACGATGGTTCCTCTCCGCGCGGTGATTGAAGAAATGGGTGGTTCTGTTTACTGCCAGGACAATCCGCTGGCCAGTTCCAGAGTAACCTGTTATCTTAATGGCTATACGGTAGAATTGCAGATAAACTCCAGAAAATACTATATCAATGGAAAAGGCTATCTGTTCGATCTTCCGCCGCAGATCATCGCGGGACAAATCATGGTTCCGGCCCGTCACCTTTTCCCCCTGATTGGCTGTCAGCTCCAGTGGGAAAGCAGCGTGGACAACTGGAATGGAAGGATCACGATCAATTACCTGCGATAACATGATGAACACACAATCCGTAAACACAATGAGACAAATAAAAGGCAGAGATGGAAAACATGAGAGACGATATCATTACTGAGAGCCAGAAACCCCGCTTCGCTTCTGAGACCTGAAAATCAGGAAACAGAGCGGAAGCGGGGTATTTCTTTTTTTTGGACTTCCATGAAAACAGATGTTAAAATAATAAGTAATGTCTGCTCATCAACTCCCCATCGGAGTTGATGATGCAGGCTGTCGAAATATATGCCTGCATTCCGCATGGTTTTTCAACGAAAAGAAACCATGCA
>CAMNJG010000025.1 GCA_946541285.1 uncultured Clostridia bacterium | reverse complement strand
CGAATTTATGTGAGATTTTTTTCTTCTCTCAGCAGTTATTTATTACTATCACATAATAAATACGAATCCTCTTATGCATATTCCTTTAATAGATGGTGAGCGGAGCAACGCAGGACTCCATTTCGGGCAGTATTTTTATTCAGTAGCCGATCACTGAACAGTAACTATATTTAGCTTTTCTTCATAAAACAAGAATCTATACGGTTATCAACACGATACTGCGCATGGTATAATAAATTCTATCTCCTGTGCATTTACTGGAGTTTTAAGCAGTATGTGGAATGACTGGATTAACGCAGGTGAAAAGTATGGTTTTCAAAACGAAGGAAGAGTTTTCCGGCAGAGAGGTGGATTTACTGTATTTCTCCCCTAAACTCATTCATAAAATAAAGCATATTCTGGACTGCGCCCTTTCGGTACTGGAAGCTCCGGCCGGCTATGGAAAAACCACCGCTGTTCATCAGGTACTGGACGGGCTGGATGAACCGGTGTACTGGTATACGGCAGTTGAAAGCGTGACAGACACGAGTTTCCAGTGGTTTCTCCGTCAGATTGAACAGGCGGATGAACAGGCAGCGGGAAAGCTACAAGAACTGGGATTTCTGAACCGGAGTAATGCGGCACAGGCAGCCCGTATTATTACCGGGATGAAAATCGAATCGCCGATGACACTGGTTTTCGACAATTTCCAATATTCCCTGTCAAACTGGCAGCCGCAGATTCTTGACAGTCTGACGAAACGTGCCGGAGACGGTCTGCGGACGGTTTTTATTTCCCAGAATTTCGGGAGATTCCGTAAAATGCTTAACGAACTGGAGGGAAATATCTGTTACATCAGAAGCCGGGATTTGCTTTTGACAGAACGCGACATCAGAGCGTTCGCGCATCAGTTGAATACGGATGTGACGGAAGAGGAGATCCGCCTGATAAAAAACAGAACGGACGGTTGGACTGCGGCGGTTGCGCTCTGTCTGGAAAATCAGCGTTACAGTTCCTATCAGGATCAGATACAGGATATGGATGATCTTTTGTACGAGCTGTTCTGGAGACGGCTTTCGGAAGAGCAGCAGGAGGTTCTGCTCAGGGTCTGCCTGTTTGACCGGCTTTCAACCGGATTTATCGAGCAGTTGCTGCCGGAGGCATTGTTATCTTCTGAGGAGCGACTCCATCTGCTGCGCAGAACCCCTCTTATCCGTTATCAGGAAATCCGGCAGGGATTCTATCCCCATGAAATTCTCCTCCGCTTCCTGAGGCTTAGGCTGTCTGTTGCCGAAGCCGCTTTCCGGGAGGATGTATACCGAAGATCCGGTATGGTTTTTCAGCAGAACGACATGATCCAGGCGGCTGTCAATTGCTACTATCACGCGAATGATTACGAGCGCATTCTTTCCTGCAGGCTGGTCTGCCTGATTACGGAAAAATTTGATGGTGTTACGTATACGGAACTTGCCCGGGTTGTATTGAACCAGTGTCCGGAGGAAATCCAGATCCGCTATCCGCTTTCCCTGCTGCGTCTGTGCTACGCTCTGTACGCGGGCTGCGCGTTTCAGGAGTTCGCGGTTCAGATGGAACGTGTCCGCGGGCTGATTGAACGTATCCGGGACAGACATCTCCTGGGAGAGTGGTATCTGGTGGACGCGTTATCCGGTTTTCCTCATCTGGACCAGATGGAAGAAAAGTATCTGCTGGCGGAAGAACTGCTGGAACATCCCTCGGACGTGTTTATTGCGGAGGAGCCCTTCCTGTTTGGATGCACTTCCATGTGGTACCTGTTTTATGTGAAACCGGGAACCATGATGGAAACCGCGGACCAGATGGAGCGGGTGATGACATTGTACAATCGCCTTACCAGCGGGCACGGTGCCGGTGCAGCGGAACTCTATCGGGGCGAGGCCTATTCTGTACAGGGGAGGTTTGAAGAATCGGATATCCAGGCTTACCTGGCCAGCTTTCTGTCAGAACAGTCCGGCAACGCTTCGGTTACTTACGGAACGGCGCTGCTCCTGGGGATCAACGCGATTTACCGTTCCGATATGGAAGGGCTGCAGAAGGCGATTGATTATCTGGAGAACAAGGCACAGGGGTATTCTTTTCTGCAGGGAAAGATGCTCAATACCTATATGGTGGAGACCGTACGCGGATATCTGCTGGGGCTGATGATGGAGACGGGGAGTTCGCCGCTGTGGACCCAGGGAGAGGCGGATACACTGACAGACCTTACCTTTACCAACTTTATGATCAAAACCTGCCGTATTACAGATTTGCTGCTGAAGAGGGAATACAAACAGGCCATTGCTTCCGTGGAGGCGTCTTTGCGGCTGGATTCCCGGCTCATTTCCACTCCTACGCAGAACTTTATGTACTGCGGGCTGGCTCTTTGTTATATGGCGATTGGCAGGCTGCTGAAAGCCGCGGAGTATCTGGACAAATCTCTGACACTGGCCGGACAGGATCAGAACTACACCTTCCTGGCCTGTTTTCGGAAATATTTTCAGGTATTGTTTCTGATGCCGCAGATCTCTTCCAGGCACAGAAAGACCATTCAGGAGATCAGGGCGGTAGATATCCGGTATACGCGGGCGGATGAAAGTCATATCTTCGCCATGCTGGAACGGCAGACGCATGATGAGACAGAACTGACGGAACGGGAGCGGGAGGTCGCGGAGCTGGCGGCACAGGGGCTGCACAACAGGGAAATTGCCGCGATGCTGCACATTTCTCAGAATACGGTAAAACATCATCTGAAAATCACCTTCCAGAAAATGAATATCGACAGACGCAGCAAACTGGTGGAAATGCTGAAATAGAAGGAAAATACTCTGTTGGGAACGGTACAGCTTTTCAGGCTGTATCGTTTTTCTTTTTTTGAAAGACGTACAAAATGTTTCACTCCTGAATCCGGATTACCCGGGTGATCTGCAAAAACTACCCGTTATGACCATTCTTTCGGGTGATGCGGGATTCAGAAGAAACCGTTATGATGTTGAAAAACAGAGGAAAGGAGGTCTGCTGTATGGAGGGACTGCTGCAGGAGGTAATGCCTCTGCCGGATTACCGGCTGGTACTGCGTTTTCAGAATGAAAGCATCGCGATTGTGAATCTGGCGAGGAGGGTCCGTACGATTCGTTTTGCCCGCCTGGCATCTTCAGAAATGTTTGTGACTGCCAGAGCCGCCGGAGACCATGTCGTCTGGTCAGACGGAAAAAACACAGTAAGCATCTCCTGCGATGAACTGCTGGACGCGATGATGATGGATTGACTCGGAAAGAAAGGACCGTGGAAAAGATGAAAACCTATCGACAGTATGATTTTGCGAAACGAGTGGACTTTGTATTCCGCAGATACGGAGAGAAGACGGCGGTTGTCTTTTACCGTACTGAGAATGAAGTCATCCGGTATTCCTACCGTCAGCTCTCGGATATCACAGAAGATGTAAGAGAACTTCTGGAGCGGCAGGGGATCCGCCCGGCAGAGCGTATTGCCGTTCTCACGAAACCGACCCCTTTCAGTGCCATATTACTCCTGGCTCTGTCACGTCTGGGCTATACAAGTGTCCTGCCGGATGCCTCCCTGCCGGTGGAGGAACGGAACCGTCTTCTGAAATTCACGGAACCGTCCGCTGTCTTTACAACGGAAGATTTCTGCTCAACACTGGACGAATCCTTCCGAAAGATCATTCCGGTATATCGTATCTTTACAGATACTGAGGATTGCAGGCAGCTGAATACAGAACTCAAGGAACGCGCACAGCCGGGGACCCCGGGTGATCCGGATGTCATCGCCATTATCTTTTCTTCCGGGACGACGGGGAAAGCCAAAGGCGCGGAGATCACCTGCCAGGCGATGATGTATGCCGCCATCAGTTCCCGGTATTATGGATCCTACAGTTCCTCCGCGCGGTTTCTGCATATCCTTCCTCAGAATCACATCGCCGGCTATACGATGTTATTTATAAACTTTCTTCTGGGGGCGGAGATGGGATTTGTCCCGGAAATCAGCGCGGCGGGACTGGCGATGGGACTGAGAGCCTATGAACCGACGCATCTGACAATGATCCCGCAGGTATATGAAACGATTCATCATAAGATTGAGACGGAAATCTCCCGACGGCCTGTTCCGGTAAGGGCAGCATTTGCGGGGGCCCGCAGCTTTTCTTCCTTTGTGCGCAGGCACACCGGCTATAAAATGAAATGGCTGACCCGACCGTTTTACGCGCCTGCGCTCGGACGGAACATGCATACGATGGGCAGCGGGACCGCAGCCTGTTCTGAGGAAACCGTTCAGTTTTATCTCGATCTGGGCATTGATTTCCTGAATGTGTACGGCGCGACGGAAGCTTCGTTTCCGATCTGCGCGACAAATTGTTCAAAAGAAAGTTATCCGGATCAAGGTGTCGGAAAAGCCGGGCAGTTTCCGTATATTGAACTCAGGATTGAGGACGGGGAGATTCTGGTCCGCTCTGCTCTGCAGATGAAGGGGTATTTCCGTGATCCGGAGAGTACGCGCCGGTCCGTTACGCCGGATGGTTTTTTCAGGACCGGGGATCTGGGCTATATCGACAAACAGGGAAATCTTCATATTACAGGCAGGCAGAAAGAAACGATCCAGCTGAAAAGCGGGAAAAAGGTTTCGGCAGCAGATGTTGACGCGTATTATCGTGCCGTAAGCGGAGATCTGGAAATTGCCTCCTGCGGGGTTCCGGAACCGGAGACACAGACCGAACGCGTTGTGCTGTTCCTGGAAACGGCGGATGCTCCTCAGGATATGGTGACAGAGGTGAAAACACGGATTCGCAGGTGTTCGGATACGACTGGCGGCAGCTACAGGCTGTCGGAGATCATTTGTGTGAAAGAACTGCCACGGACCACTCTTGGAAAAATCCAGAGGTTCCGGCTTCGTGAACTTGCGGAACAGCAAACAGACCGCGGCGATTTCACGCCGGTGGATATGGAACACGAAAACGTCTGCACAATTATTCAGAAGCATATGCCTGATCATCTGGTGACACCGGAAACGAGGCTATCCGAAGATTTAAACCTGGATTCCCTGAGTATGTTTGAAATCTGTTCAGAACTGGAAAGTCTGTATCATGTGGATTTCCTGAATCGACTGGATACGGTACACACTGTCAGAGATTTAAATGATCTTGTGAATGCCGCGCTGCCTTCCGCGCATCATGTGGATACGAAACAGTATCCCCTTCCGGCACGGCCGGTTGACCGCAGTCTGTTCCGTATACTGAAGGGGTTTTCCAGGAACCTGTATTCACTGGAATCTGTCGGAACGGAGCAGCTCCATCCGGACCGCCAGTATATTTTCTGTCCGAATCATGAGAGCCATCTGGATTCTCTCTGGGTCTGGTCGGCGCTGGAGGGACGGTTGAACTGCAGCAGGATCGCCTGCCTGGCAAAACAGGAACATCTGGATCACGCAGGATCAAGAGCGATGCTCCGGATTCTTGGCGGAATCCCGACGGACCGTGACGGTAATCCCGTTCCGGCGTTTCAGCGGGCGGTTTCGGTCATTCAGCGTCAGAATGTCCAGTTTCTGATTCATCCGGAAGGGACAAGGACCCGCAATGGAGCACTTGGCGTATTCAAGGGTGGCGCCGCCAAACTGTCTCTGGAGACCGGCGTACCGCTGGTACCGGTCTGTATCCTGGGCGCGTATCAGATTTTTCCTGCGGACAGGCTTCTGCCACGCTTCTATGATTTCCGTCATCGCAAACGTCTGCCTCTGAAAATCGTGTTCGGCGCTCCGATTTTTCCGACAGGGGAAGATACCGTTGCGTCTCTTACAGAGCGGCTTCGCCGTGAAATTATATCACTCCGGAAAATGTACGAGGACGGAAACCATGAAAATCGGAATTGATGTGGATGGCGTCCTGTTGGATACTTCGTCGTTTTTACAGGACTATGGAAGCGTATTCTTTCGCCGGCAGCCGGTTTCACCGTCCGCTTACACGGTGGAGGAAATGTATGAAGTTTCCGGAAGCGCGGTGACAATGTTCGGTCTGCGCTGGTTCTTTCCTGTATATTGCAGGACCTATCCACCGTATGCGGGCGCTGCGGATGTGTACGCTTCGCTTCGTAAAGAAGGGCATATCATTCTTCAGATTACCTCGAGAAAACTTGTCACCGGGCATTCTCCGCTCGCTGCCCTGAGCCGGTTTCTGCTGAAGCGGTGGCTGTATCGCAACAGATTCTGTTATCACGAGCTGATCTTATGCGGGGAGGAAGGAGTGGCCGCGCAGAAACTCCGCTGTTGTCTGGAACAACAGGTACAGGTCATGATCGAGGATCATCCGGATACAGCGTTGCTTCTGGCACAACATGGAATCTCTGTTCTCCTGTATGACGCTCCGTATAATCAGCATATCCGTGATGCCCGGATTCAGAGAGTCAGGAACTGGGAGGAGATCGCCGCGTTTTTTCGAAAGTAATATCTGAGAGAGGAGGGACGCGATGAATCCCGGCAGTATCTATGGAAGTCCTCTGACAGTAGCACAGGTGAGGGAAATCCTGCGCGGTCAGCTGGGCGTCGGAAATGAGGAGCTTTCAGAACTGATACCGGTCAGAGCGGGGATGACCAATATCACCTGGTCTTTTCGGATGAATGGGCAGAAATATCTGCTTCGGCTGCCCGGCGCCGGTACGGAGCAGCTCATCAACCGGAAGGAGGAATATACGGTCTATCAGGCAATCGCCGACATCGGCATTGGCGATGAAGTGGTATATTTTGACGCGGAACACGGGATGAAAATCAGTCGTTTTCTGGAGAATGTCCGTACCTGCAGTCCGGGATCCCCGATGGACATCCGGCTCTGTATGGAGCAGCTGCGCTGGTTTCACGAACAGAAGCTCACAGTTCCGCACAGTTTTGACCTGGCAGAACGCATTTCGTATTATGAACGCCTCCGTCAGCCGCATCCGTCCGTTTATGCTGATTACGGGCAGACGAGAAAGAAAATGGATCGGCTGCTCTCCTATGTGAAATCCTGTAAAAAAGAATGGACTCTGTGCCACATTGACGCGGTCTGTGATAATTTTCTGCTATATAACAATGAGCCGGACAGACCGCCAGTGATGATTGACTGGGAGTACGCGGCCATGCAGGATCCGCATCTGGATATCGCGATGTTTCTCGCGTATTCCGATTTTACACGGGAGCAGGCGGATCAGATTATGGATTATTATTTCATACAGAAATGTCCATGGGAACTGCGGCAGAAGATCTACTGCTATATTGCCCTGTGTGGTTTCTTATGGAGTAACTGGTGTGAATTCAAACGCGTCCAGGGCGAGGATTTCGGAGAATACGCTGTCAGGCAGTATGAATTGTCGAAAGTCTATTATGATGTCTTTATGACGAAACAGAAGTGATTCTTATGGAAAACGCGACACATGCTATCATTATGGCTGCAGGCATCGGAAGCAGGATGCGTCCTGTGACAGACAGAATTCCAAAGCCGATGGTTCCGGTCAACGGCAGACCGATGATCGAATCTGTGATCGATGCGCTGCATCAGAACGGAATTACAGAGATCTATATTGTGACCGGCTACCTGAGCGAACAGTTTCAGCCGCTGGCGCGGCGCGATGACGGGATCCGGCTGATTGAGAATCCCTATTATGCTTCCTGTAATAATATCTCCTCGCTGTACATGGCAAGGGAATGGATTCCGAACGCAGTCATTCTGGATGGCGATCAGATGATTCATGACAGTTCCATTCTCTTTCCTGTGTATGAACGGTCCTGCTATTGCTGCCACTATACCGGCCAGTGGACGGATGAATGGATGCTGCAGCTGGATGAAACCGGAACCGTGTGCTGCTGCAGTCCTTCCGGAGGCGCCGGAGGCTGGCAGCTTCACAGCGTGTCCTTCTGGACAGAAGAGGACGGGATTCGTCTGAAACAGCATCTCGAGTATGAATTTGAGCAGCGCCGGAACCGCGCGGTCTATTGGGATCATGTGGCTCTCCTGCTGCATCCGGCCGACTATCAGATCGGGATCCGGCCGATTTCGGAATTTGCTTTGACAGAGATTGATTCGTTTTCGGAACTGGTGGCGCAGGATCCCTCTTATGGCATTCACAGAAGTATGGAGAGGATGCGGGATTCCCGCGGATAAAACTGTAAAATAGTACCATTCATCAATTCTTCCGCAACTATTAGTGCATTCTGTCATTCTGAGGAGCGAAGCAGACGATTCCAACCTGCAGACAATTCCACCCTCGCTTCGCTTCGGGGAATTGATTGCATCTGACCTGCCATTGATTTCATTCTGAAATCAGGTTAGGTCATGATCGCTGCGCTCAGGATGACAGGACAGAATGCATGACTCGCTGTTTGGTACTAATAAATGCGGAAGAACCAATTCATCTCAACAAGGAGGTCCAGTATGAGTGAAGTAAAAAAGGTTCAGCAGAACATGGATGGAGAAGAACCGCTGAAAACAGTTCCCAGTATCCTGGAAAATAAATTCGCGGATTTTACCTACCGGTTTGTAAAATATATCCCGATGAGCGTGCATCCGAATGTCGTAACCGGCATTGGGCTGATCTGTGGTCTTCTGGGAGCCTTCTGCTTTTTTCTCGGTTCTTTTTCCAGATGGTTTTTTCTTCCTGCCATCCTGGGCATGATCACACATATTGTCTGTGACAACTTTGACGGGTATATGGCGCGGACAAGGAATATGCAGTCGGCGAGGGGCGGCTTCTTTGACCTGATGTCTGATATTCTCGTGTGTACCGTCACAGTTCTGTGCATCGGTCTGTCATCCTTCGGGCATATGGAAATCGCGGCGTTCGGCGCGCCGCTCTACGGGATCCACATGGTTGCGACCCTCCATTACATCATGCATTTCAATGAGTTCCCTTTCCCGCCGTTTGGCCCGTTTGAAATTCACTGCACTTATATCATCATCGCGGTACTCAACGCTGTATTTGGCAGTGTCACGGTATTTCATATCGGTGATTTCCCGTTCCTGCTGGATGATATCGTGCTTTTGCCTGCAGCGATTGGCGCTGCTATTGAAGTGGCCAGGATGGGAATCGTACTCTTCTTCCGGCTGAAGCGTGAAGGAAAATGAATAAGAGGAATCTGCTGCTGCGCGACTTGATGTATCTGTATACGTCCATTTTCTGCGCGTCCATTCAGAATATTGTCACACAGATGTTTTTTGACCGGTATGATCCGGAAAACAAGGAACTGCTGCTTTTCACAACGTTGTTCTGCGGTGCGGTCTGTACAATGCTGGGAATCCTGGCATCATCCCGGATGCGGAAGAACGGAATCGTTTTACTGACTGGCATGATTGCCGCAGTGATCCTGTCTTTTGCCGGACTGTTTTATATTGGAACTTTCTGGATGTATACGATTCTGTTCTGCATCGCCAGTTTTTGCATTAATTATGTGTACAACACGTTTGATGTCTATATTACAGCGACTGTCCCTCCGGAAAATCGTGAGTGGAATGTGCGCGTTTTGCTGGGTTATCAGATGGCGGGATATCTGATTTCTCCGCTCTTTTTCTCGGTATTCGCTTCCAGGTCGTGGGTCTGCATCACTTTTTCCGTCTTGCTGGGTCTGTGCAGTTATGTGCCGATTGGAAAGGAATATTCGATGGCGTCGAAGCATATTCCTGAAAAAAAAGCAGATGTAAAATGGTCCGTCACGCTTCTGGAAGAGGATCGAAAACCAATGTTGTACTGTTTCTTCATGTTTATGGCGATCTACATACTGATGCCTTCCATCGCGTATCTTCTCAAGGATTATCTTGGGGTGTCCGGTTACGCTGTCAGGAGCAGCCTGTTTTTAGCAGGGATTGTCCTGTTCTCCTCGGTGGTGATCCTCTTCTGTCCGGCACCGGATATGTGGCGGGCACGGATCGCGTCGCCACTGATCCTGATGGGCGCCCTGATCATCCTGCTGCTGCTTCGCAGCGGTCATGCGGCGGTCCTGGCAGCGACAGCGGTGGTCAGTGGCGGTGGTTACGGAATTTTCCTTTCGGGGAGCAGGCATTATGTCAATACCGCGGAGGCGGAACGTCATCTGATTGCCAGATACAATCAGATCATGACAGGAGCTTCCCTTGCTGGATATCTTTTTTCCGCGCTGATCGGCTGGTTCTGTACGCAGAGAGGGATACCGGCAGTTCCGGTAAAATACAGTGTCATTCTTCTGCTGTTCGCGTCAGCGGCGGTATGTACGGGAGGAAAAAAGCATCGGCCTGACCGGAAAGGATCGTAGAAAAGAAATGGGGTGAGAAAAATGAAAACCATGCAGAAAGGGAGAATTGACTGGGTGATCACACTGGTGCCTTTTGTCCTGATTATGGGTCTGGCACTGTTTCTGTTCGTATTTCCGGAAGACTCAAAAGGCGTGATCGAACAGATACGGTTCTTTTTTGGAGATACGGTCGGAATCTGTTATCTGATAATCGGACTGGGGATTTTTCTGATCTCTCTGTTCCTTGCTTTTTCCGGATACGGAAGCATTGTGCTGGGAGAACCGCATGAAAAACCACGGTATTCCTTTTTTGCCTGGGGCAGTATGATGTTCACCTGTGGTCTGGCTGCAGATATACTGTTTTATTCCTTTGCCGAGTGGATTATGTACGCCGTGAATCCCCACCTGTCAGAACTGGGTTCCGTGACAGACTGGGCGGGTGTGTTTCCTTTGTTTCACTGGAGCTTTATCCCGTGGGCTTTCTATCTTGTGCTGGCGGTTG
Organism: uncultured Clostridia bacterium; assembly: GCA_946541285.1. GTDB lineage: Bacteria > Bacillota > Clostridia > Peptostreptococcales > Anaerovoracaceae > RUG708. The sequence goes on along the minus strand of CAMNJG010000025.1, from coordinate 2,211 downwards.
TTTTCGGTTTTATGCTCCATGTACGGAAACGGTCCCGCCAGAGATATTCGGAAGCGTGCCGACCGGTACTCGGGCGGTATGTGGACGGGATCCCGGGTCGCGCGATCGATCTGTTCGCGCTGTTCGCGCTCCTCGCGGGAACGGCGACGACGTTCAGTGTAGCCACTCCTCTGCTGGCAGGCGTGGCTGTGAAGCTGTTCCACATCCAGCTCAGCCGGACGGCAGTGACGATCATCATTCTCCTGATTACGTGCGCAGTCTATACTTACGCGGTGATCCACGGATTCCGCGGGATCGGCTTCCTGGCGAAACTGTGTATCTATCTGTTTTTCGGTTTGTTGGCGGTGGTTCTGGTGCTGGGCGGACAGAGCCGCTTTATCATTGAAAACGGTTTTCAGTCGCTGGGAAAGCTGGTGCAGAATTTCCTGGAGCTGTCTACCTTTGCCGATCCGGCCCGGACCAGTCATTTCCCGCAGGACTGGACGATCTACTTCTGGGCTTACTGGATGGTCTGGTGTATCGCCGCGCCTTTTTTCATCGGGAACATCTCCCGCGGGAGAACTGTCCGTCAGACGATCCTCGGAGGATATGTTTTTGGTGTGGGTTCCACGCTGGTCAGTTTTATCGTCCTGGGGAATTATTCTCTCGGGCTGCAGACGGCTGGAGCGGCGGATTTTATCGCGGAATATGAGGCGGGCGGTGATCTGTACGAACTGATTCTGAAGATCATTTATTCGATGCCGCATTCTTCGTTCATTCTGGCTCTGGTATTTGTCACGATGATTGCGTTTTACGCGACTTCTTTCGATTCCATCGCTTATACCGCGGCCTGTTACAGTTATCGGAATCTCTCTGAAGATGAACAGCCTCATGTCCTGATCCAGCTGCTCTGGTGCCTGCTGCTGATCGTGCTTCCGATCGCGCTGGTATTCTCGGAGAGCTCGATGAATCATATTCAGTCGGTCAGTATCATATCGGCGTTTCCGATCGGCATTATCATGGTCATCATGATCTGGAGCTTTTTCAAAGACGCCAAAATGTATCTGGGAACTGTGCGCAGATAATCAATGAATCTTTTTATTAATGTCTGCCTGCATCATTAAGTCCGACAGGGATTTAATGAGCAGACAATAAATACAAAAATTGAAAATGCTTGTCATTGAAAAACACGGAACTGGCAGAGAATCTTTGTCAGTCCCGTGCTTTCTATTCCTTTTATTCGATTCATACGTGGGCGAAGCCGAATGACCTGACCTGACACTCATATAAAATCGTTCATTTTTAAGGAATAATAATTAATTAAAAGAAAACTCTTTCTTAAATTTCTCGATGGAATCACCATCATTCCATTGAATAAGAGAAACAGCGTGATCCGAATACAGAGAACTGGAGTATATCTGATCATTCTGATCTACAAAAAATTTTCCCTGGTAAACACCAACGATACCGTATCCCATCTGATCACCTTGCACAACATTATTTGGTTCTGTTAAGAAGAGAAGTACGCGCATATTCTTTTTCAGCAAAGGAACACCATCGATCGAAATGTCCCCTTGATCGTCCCGCACACCGGTTTCTTCAATAGAAATGATATCACCAGGATTCATATTGCCGGAATAGCATTCGATGATTTTAACATCTGAGATGGCAAGATCTACATGATCGTTATAACGAATACTCTTATCTGAAAGGAGAACATCCCCTAATACAATAGCATACGAGTCATTCTTTAAATCCTGAATATTATTGTACGATTTTGAGAGAGATGCCTCCAATCCCGCCTGTGTATTCTTTTCCGGAAGAAGGATTTCTGCCGAAGATATCGATACGTTTGTTTCCTTATCAAACAATTTCTGTTGAGTGAATATGATGCATAAGAAAGCTATGCACAAACAAATCGCTATCATACATGCGGGAATTGCGATTCTCTTGGTTTTCATTTTATCACCTCGTTTGAAGTTAAAGACAATAGAGAATTTTGTAAGATAAGTGACAATGAAAAATATCGTTAAGCTATGGGAAAAATGTGGCTAGTAAAATACTCTCAATATAATGCGACTACTCCCGAAACATCGTCAGACGTAGGACTAGTTACAGATCCACCAGAACAAAGCAGGGAGCCGGTATCATTCCGATGATCCAGTATCTGTTGCCTTTTTCACCAGCGCCGTCTTCCGGAAAAATGAGATGCCGTAGCAAAGCACCGTTCGG